>URQG01000240.1 GCA_900549895.1 uncultured Lachnobacterium sp. | reverse complement strand
CGCGTAAGATCGTCGGCAGCGTCAGATGTGTATAAGAGACAGCTGATAATGTGGTTCATAGTCTTGCGGAAGTGAATTTTCATATCCGTACTTTTCTATTGCAGATGCCAGATTGGCGCCGGTCGTGTAAAGATTATGCGGGGCTTTGCGTCCGTTGTCACGATAGTAGAACGCTCCGCCTTTTCCTGTAATGCCATCTACATTGTCAATAAAAGAACTGTTTAATACATCCAAAGCATATTTGCTCTCGCCTGCATGAAAATAGACCGCTTGAAACTCTTTTGCGAAATAAACATAATACAGACGACAGCTACGCACATTACCGACTTTTTCAAGTTTGGCAAAATCCTGATATATTGCCATAAGTCGGGTAATTCCGCCTTCTACCGGGCATTCGTAGATAACATCTGCGTTGGATAGTCCGTATTGTGGCAGTGTCACATGTGTATTTTCTGTCATAACTGCCACCGGACGGTTATAAGCGAGTTTCTCATCGATCCATTCGCCGGTATAGAAACTCCTGAGTTCTCCTTCATGTGTTTCAATCTGAGTCTCCGTTTCCGGTTCAACAACAGATTGTGTCTGTGTTTCCGTCGGGACTTGCATTATTTCTTCTTTTTTCTTGCAACCTGTTAATGCCAGAATCAGACATATGAGTGTTCCAAAATAAACAATATGTTTTTTCATGCAGTTCTCTCCTTATCCATTTTCACGCAGAATATTCATCTCCTCAAGAATTTCTTTCTGCTTGGGTTCCATAACAGCAGCATCATCGGGATCAATATGATCATATCCAAACAGATGAAGCATACTATGTACGATCAGGAAAGCAAATTCACGTTTTTCACTGTGACCGTACTCTGCAGCCTGTTCCTTCACCTTGTCCACAGAAATGATAATGTCTCCGAGTATTGCTTCACCTGTGTCAGGATTGAAATCATCGTCGCTCTCTGTATCAAGGAAGCTAAAATCTCCTGCTTTCTCATAAGAAAGCATCGGAAACGAAAGTACATCCGTCGGCCGGTCGATTTCTCTATACTCGCGGTTGATCGCATGAATTCCATCATTATCCGTAAGCGTAAGATTTACTTCTGCTTCATAAGGAAAATTTTCATGTTCAATGCAAAATGCTACTACATCTTCCGCAAGTTTTGCATAATCAAAGTGAAAAGAAACCGGACATTCTTCTTCCAGATAAAAACTCATTGTAAAACTCCTTCCTTTGCAAGATATTCACGAATATTCAGGAACTGATTCATGCTCATTCCCGATTCATCATAGATTCCGCTTGACGAAAATTCATTCAATGTCTGATAGATAAACATTTCTCTGTTCCAACGGCTTCGCTCTACATCAAGTTCCATCGCCTCAAGCTTGATCAGAAGCGCATCGACCATATGTATGAGTGCGGATTCCGGCGTGGATGGTTTGTTCTCCTGTCCGTAGTATTCCGACAAAATCCGTATCATTGGCTCGGGAAAGCAAAGCGTCTGTGCTTTTTGTACCGCATTTGCAATATACGGTTCGCCGATCCAGCGCCCCATTCTGTAATAAAAGCCGGCTGCCAGACACAAATTTGCATCATATCCAGTCTCTTTTGCGCAAGCATATGCCACATCGGAAACCTTCTTTGCATGTCGGTATTCGATCATCGAAAAATCTTTCAGAGCCTTTACCTCCGAATAATCCTCCGATACGATATCCAGATAACGATCACCTTTCTCTGCCTTTGTCGAACGCCATAGCCAGCCAAAAGCATAAAACGCAACCAGTGAAGTCACAACGCCATTGGCCAAACCATAATAAAATACCTGCTTTACGATCTCCTTATAAGCCAGATAATACAATACTCTCGGCACGATCAAGCTGATAAACAGATACAACAGCGAAATCCAAATACGATATTTTTTCTCTTTCAGCCCTTGCGCAAGCACCGCTCCCAGTGTCGTCATTACAACAAAGCAGGCCAAAGCATAAAAGCTGTCCCCAGTCGATAGTGTAAGCAGAATATCCCAAAAAATTCCTACCGAAACAGCAATCGTCACGTTCGAGACTGCACAGATTATGATTGGAATCAGCATAACCGGACGGAAAAACTCCGGTAAATATGTCATTCCGGCTATTAAAATACTGCAGACAATATAAGTGACCGCCAGACGAACAAAGCTTGTCTGCGGATTATCCGCAATATGACTGTTTTTTCTCTCGTATTCCAGTTCAAAAATATAAATCAGCACAAAAAGCATGTCCAAAAAGAAAAGGCATAGTCCCTCATCCAGATACAGATGACCTCTTGTGCACAATAAAAGAGTAAATCCGATACTGTCAAGTGCAATTGCAACGAGTGACAGTGCTCGGTACAGATTCAGAGGTTCTTTTGTGTTCATCGTCTCTCCTGCTTATTTTTTCTCGGGGTACTGCTTTTCTTATTTTCATAATCGTCATATGCCTGAACAATTTTCTGAACAAGCGGATGACGCACGACATCTTTACTGGTAAGTTCACAGATACCGATCTCATCAATATTCTTCAAAACGCGAAGCGCTACATCAAGTCCGGATTTACTTCCGGGTGCAAGGTCCTTCTGTGTGGCATCTCCGGTAATAACTGCTTTCGAACCAAAACCGATTCTTGTTAAAAACATTTTCATTTGTGCAGGAGTCGTGTTCTGTGCCTCATCAAGGATGATAAATGCATTGTCCAATGTTCTTCCTCGCATATATGCAAGCGGAGCTACTTCGATTAAGCCTTTTTCCATATTTTTCTGAAAACTTTCCGCACCCATGATCTGATACAAAGCGTCATACAAAGGTCGCAGATACGGATCAACTTTACTTTGCAGGTCACCCGGAAGGAACCCGAGTTTTTCTCCGGCTTCGATCGCCGGTCTTGTCAAAATGATTCGACCAACTTCTTCGTTTTTGAAAGCGGTAATTGCCATCGCCATCGCAAGATAAGTTTTTCCGGTTCCGGCAGGTCCCATACCGAATACGATCATTTTCTTCCTGATATTATCAACATAACTCTTTTGCCCGAGTGTCTTTGGTTTCACAGGTTTTCCCGCAATCGTATGGCAAATTACATCATGATCGATCTCAACCATTGCGTCGCCTTTGTGTTCCTGTAAGAGTGCAAGTGCATAATTAACATTCTGCTCCGTGATTACATTCCCTCTCTCAGCAAGTTTGGCAAGCTGCCCGAACACTTCCGCAGCACCGTTTATAGCAGCTTCATTTCCAATGATTTTAAGCTGATCCTCGCGTGCGATCACTGTAACACCAAGAGCACGTTCAATTTTCTTTATATTGACATCAAACTGTCCAAATACATTCGACATCTGCTCCGCTGGAATACGAAGTGATACTTCATTTAAACTCATTGTATCGTCCTTCCCTTATCGGTTATTCCTCCGCCTGTTGTTCCTCAGTCGATACGACCGGGTCTGGCAAAATCTCGGTTGGCCGCTGCCGAATAATGGATTCACTGGCAGTTACCTTTCCGTATATATG
>URQG01000239.1 GCA_900549895.1 uncultured Lachnobacterium sp. | reverse complement strand
CGTATATTTATCTGTGCTTGAGGAAGGACAATCGGTTCGACTCGCGGGCAAAATTAACAGGGTAGAAGAAAAGACAAATTGCTTCTACTACTATCTTACCGATTGTTCTGTGGAACAATCCGATCATTTGATGCCATGCAACGATGTTTTGGCATACGTGTCTTCCGACGATTATTCTGTCGGACAAATTCTTATATTACAGGGAACAATTTCATTATTTGACGAGGCGACAAACGAAGGACAGTTTGATTCCCGTGCGTTCTATAGAAGCCAGAAGATTGATTTTGGCGTGTGGGTGGATTCGGTGGAACGGGTGGAAGGAAAGTCGGATCGCTTTCGTGTATGGCTTTCGCGGGTACGCGTGAAACTGGGAATTCCTTTGTCACGGTACGCCGATGATGATGGCGTATTATCTGCGATGCTTCTGGGCGATAAGACGTCGCTGGACAGTGAGATCCGGTCTCTTTATCAGAAATCCGGGATTGCGCATGTGCTGGCAATATCCGGGCTTCATATCTCCCTTCTTGGCATGGCGCTGTATCGACTGCTACGGCACCGATGTGGACTGACTTATCTGTGGGCGGGGATCGTGGCGGCATCGTTTCTGGTGGCATATACGCTTATGACAGGGAACGCTGTCTCGGCGCGCCGTGCCACTGGGATGCTTATTGTTTATCTCGTCGCGGATCTGCTTGGGCGTTCCTATGACATGCTCAGTGCACTCAGTCTGATCGTCATACTTTTATTATGGGAGAATCCGTTTCTGGTGACAAACAGTGGATTTCAGTTCTCGGTTGCAGCAGTTGTAGGAATCGGCGTGGGGCAAGGTGTACTGGTGCCGCGAGTGGGAAGCTGGAAGGTTGTGTATGGACGTAGAAAGAAGCAGGATGATGTGGTGCGGTGCGATGCGGCAAAGTGCGATGTGACAAAGTGCGATGCGGCAAAGCGTGATGCGGCAAAGTGCGATGCGGCAAAGTGCGATGCGGCAAAGTGCGATGCGGCAAAGTGTGATGCAGAAAGGATAAGGATGCAGAATCTTGTGGATTGGATGAAGCGCTGGATGGACAAGTGTCTGCCGGGAATGATGATCAGTCTGTCAATTCAATTTTTTACCTTACCGCTTGTCGCCTATTATTACTATGAGATTCCGGTGTATGCGATCCTTCTTAATATTCCGGTGCTTGCATTGATTCCCTATGTGCTGGGGCTGGCTGTATTTGGCTCATTGACCGGACAGATCGCTTTTTTACAGCCGTTATCATTTGCCTTGTGCCGTGTGTGCGGGTGGGTACTGCACGGTTACCGGTGGCTTTGTGATGCCTCGTTGCTGCTTCCGGGGGCGCGGATGATTACGGGAAAGCCGTCGGAGGTCCGGATGGTCGTGTATTACTGTCTGCTCGGAGTGTTCTATTATGTTCTCTGGTGTGGGATGCGCAGAGACCGTGTGAATCAGGAAAAAGGTAAAATATATAGGGGCGTGGAAAAGTCTGTGCCCTATGTGGAGCAGGGAGCGGTTGTGCCGCAAGCGGATTGGGAAGGGAGAATGCTAAGTGTAAGTCGAGAAAGGATAAGAATTGGTCTTGGATTTTGGATTGGAATTATCATTTTGTTAGCAGTTCTTCTGGTTCACGGGAATCAGGGATTTGAACTTAATATTCTTGATGTTGGACAGGGCGATGCAATCTATCTTTGTGCATCAGATGGAACCAACTTTATGATTGATGGCGGAAGCACGGATGTTAAGAATGTCGGAACGTATCGCATTTTACCGTTTCTGAAAGCGAAGGCAATCCGAAAGGTGGATTATTGGTTTGTCAGTCACACGGATGAAGATCATATTTCGGGTCTGGTTGAAGTGATGGAGAGTGGGTATGCTGTTGGAACGCTGGTTTTGGCGGAGGCACAAAAAGAGGATGAGAAGGCACACCGGTTGGCAGAACTGGCTCAGAAGAATGGAATTCGGGTGTGTTATATGAAGGCTGGTGATGTATTGGGAACAAGGAAAGAAGATGTGGTGAATGAGAGAAATCGCGCGGAAACTTTTAGAATCGAGTGTCTGTATCCAACGAACGATAATGATAGCGAAGATGTCAACGATCGCTGCCTTGTGCTGTATTATGAAGATGAGAATTTCAGCGCCTTTTTCGGAGGGGATATTTCGTCGGAAGTTGAGGAACAGCTTGTTTCGGCTGGTAAATGCAGACAAACAGATGTGTTGAAGGCTTCGCACCATGGCTCAAAGTATTCGAACAGTGATGTTTTGATACATGCACTTCATCCGCGTCTGACAATCGCATCGGCCGGCAAAAAGAATCGATACGGGCATCCGAGTCCGGAAGCGATTGCACGAGTTGGCGAGAGCGGCAGCGCATTTTACAGTACGATTGACTATGGACGTATCCGGGTTCGATTTGTGGATGGAGAAATGGTGGCAGAACCATATCGCAAATGAAGGTGTATTGAGCAAACTTGAAAAGGGTATAGGAAAAGAAAAACCGGCGATATACCCTCTTGAAAAGTGTAAAAAGGGTATTAGGAGCAGAAAAAACTGAAAATATACCCAAAATGGAACGTGAACAAGGGTACAGGAACGGAAAATGAGATTCTATACCCTTGGAGAAAGAAAAATGAGGGAAAATGAAGTGAAAATACGAAAACGCATCGAATACATAGAGAGTGAACTGAAAAAATACAAACAAATGGGAAAATCGTTTCCGGAGGGAGAAATTATCGTTGCCAAGAACAATAATGCGTATAAATGGTATGTGAAGTATGATGGAAAAACAAATTACCTATCCAAAAAGCAGAAAGATCTGGCGCGGCAGCTTGCTTTAAAAAAGTACTATCAATATAAGACAGAGGAACTTGAACAGGAATTGAGAGCGTGCCAGGAATACATTGGATTTGCGGAGATGGCGAGAAATAAGACGGAACAAATGATGGCGCATGATGAATATGTACGTTTATTGGATGGGCAATTTTGTTCCGCAAGTAAAGAACTTAAGAAATGGATGGAGGAAGATTTTGAGACGAATAATGATCATCCGGAAACGCGTAACATTAAGGCGACACAGGGACGCTTTGTACGGTCAAAATCGGAGGCTATCATTGATAAATTACTTTACAGTTATGGAATTCCTTTTCGTTACGAACAGAAATTGGTTTTGGAAAATACAATAATACATCCGGATTTTACAATCCGACATCCGCGTAATGGCAAGATTTATTATTGGGAACATATGGGAATGATGGACAATCCTGATTATATCACAAATGCCTGTAACAAAATAAAATTGTATTGCAGGAATGGAATCGTTCCGTCGGTCAATTTGATTCTTACCTATGAAACCAAGGAAAGTCCATTGGACATCGAAACCATTGAACAAATGATAAAAGAATATTTCGTATAGGTGTATGTTACGGCAGGTCAGAATGATAGCATGAGCGGCTAGAATGAGAAATGTACATGAAATAAGTTGATGGGAAAAATGTAAGAAATATATATTTGAC
>URQG01000238.1 GCA_900549895.1 uncultured Lachnobacterium sp. | reverse complement strand
GATCGTCGGCAGCGTCAGATGTGTATAAGAGACAGATTCCCAAAGGTTGTAAAAAGTTCACGCGTTACCATGCAAAAGCGCCATTTGCAAAAAAGGGAGCCGTCCTATGACGACTCCCTTCGTTACTATTTGGATTCAGTAGCTTCTGTGGCTTTCTCAACCTCAGAGATCGCTGCCTTCTGCATCGGAATACGGCAGTTCTTATTGTTACCAAACTCTACGATAACGGTATCGTCGACAATGTCAATGATGGTTCCGTAGAATCCCGAGATGGTAAGAACCGTATCGCCTACAGCAACTTCAGAAAGCATTAACTCTTTCTTCTTCTGTTCCTTCTTCTGTGGACGGATCATGATAAAATACATAATACCAAAGATAATAACCAACCATAAGATCATACCGATCATAGAACCTGCACCGGCTCCGCTCGCTGCTTCAGCTAAAATTGAATACATCAATTTGTCCTCCTAATTAAAATACTATAGAATATAGTACACAATTTTTTCGTATTGGGCAAGCATTTTATGCTTTTTTTATTATGTTACCCTTTGTCTATTCTCCCGCACTCATGCGGTCCAGCTTGTCTTTCTTATAAGAAGCGTATCTTCCCTCGTCAAGCGCATCACGAATCTCTTCCATCATTGTATTATAGAAATACAGATTATGAAGCACGCAAAGACGCATTCCAAGCATTTCCTTCGCCTTCAGAAGGTGACGGATGTAGGCACGGCTGTAGGTACGGCACGCCGGACACTGACACCCTTCCTCAATCGGACGCATGTCTTTTTCATACTTCTGGTTGAACAGGTTCAGCTTCCCATGGTTCGTATATACATGTCCGTGGCGACCGTTGCGGCTCGGATATACACAGTCAAAGAAATCAATTCCCCGTTCAACACCCTCTAAAATATTCGCCGGAGTTCCGACGCCCATCAGATACGTCGGCTTATTGACCGGAAGATACGGAACCGTCTCATCAAGAATATGATACATTTCCTCATGGCTCTCCCCCACCGCGAGTCCTCCGACTGCGTATCCGTCCAGTTCCATCTCCGCAATACGTTTTGCATGATCAATGCGGATATCTTCATAGATGGCTCCCTGATTGATACCGAACAGAAGCTGTTCTTTGTTGATCGTATCCTCGAGAGAATTCAGTCTTGCCATCTCGCGCTTGCATCGCTCCAGCCAGCGTGCCGTGCGGTTGACTGAATTTTCTACATAACTTCGATCCGCAACACTCGACGGGCACTCGTCAAAAGCCATCGCGATCGTCGATCCCAGATTCGACTGAATCTGCATACTCTCCTCCGGTCCCATAAAGATCTTGGCTCCGTCAATATGTGAGCGGAAGAAAACGCCTTCTTCTTTGATTTTTCTCAAACCGGCAAGAGAAAACACCTGAAATCCGCCGGAATCCGTAAGAATCGGTCGATCCCATGCCATAAATTTATGAAGTCCTCCGACCTCTTTGATCAGTTTGTCTCCGGTACGCACATGCAGATGATAAGTATTTGATAATTCCACCTGACAGTGAATCTCTCTTAAGTCATCTGTCGATACGGCCCCCTTGATCGCACCGACCGTTCCGACATTCATAAATACCGGTGTCTGAATATCTCCATGCACCGTATGGAAAACGCCTCGCTTCGCGCGGCCTTCCTGTTTTAACAATTCATATGTAGCCATGTTTTGTTTCTTCCTCTTCCATTATTTTACTTATGTATCCTGCGGATCAGAACACCATTCGACAAAAGCGTTGAATCAATATAGTGACGTGCAAGCAGAATCTCTCCCTGATGCTCTACTTCAATATCTTCTTCGCAACAGTTGATCAACACTTCTACGTAACAATCCGGGAAATCCACTTTCTGAAACTGGATCACACGGTTATGGTCCGCATAGTCGTTCGGAAAATGGAAATTGCGGCTTTTCAGCAGTGGTTCCTGTCTGCGCAGACGGATAAGCGTTGCAATGATCTCGCTCCTCTCGGCATATTTGCCGGCCTCTATATCGCTCCAAGGCATGCAACGGCGGCAATCCGGATCATAGCTTCCCTCCATCGCGATCTCCGTTCCGTAATAAATACACGGACTGCCCGGCATCGCAAATAGTACGGCAAGCTGCGCAAAATACTCATCCAGATTTTTGACATCCGAGCGCAGACGCTTCGTGTCATGCGAATCCAACAAGTTAAAAAGTACATCATTTGTCTGCTGCATATAACTTGTGTAACAGCGATTGATCGTATACTCAAAATCCTCGTTCGTCAGACTTTTATCGATCCAGAAATCTTTGATGCTTTGACCGAGCGGATAATTCATAACCGCGTCAAACTCATCTCCGCGAAGCCACGGAAGCGCATTGTGCCAGATTTCTCCAAGAATATAAATATCAGGATTGATTTCCTTCACTCTCGCATGCAGTTCCTTACAGAAACGATGCGACACTTCATTCGCGACATCAAGACGGATTCCGTCGATTCCATAATGTTCCACCCAGTTTGCACATATATCCACAAAATACTTTCTGACTTCCGGATTATTGGTATTAATCTTTGGCATGCCATCATAGAAAGCAAACGTATAGATCTGTTTCTTTCTTGCAGCCTGTCCGTTTCGGTCAAACGGCCACTCATTGATCATAAACCAGTCATAATATTCTGACTCCGGCCCTCTGGCAAGCACATCCTGCCACGGTGCAAAATAATAGCCACAGTGGTTAAACACACCGTCAAGCATCACCCGGATGCCACGCTTGTGTGCTTCCTCAACCAAATGGATCAATGTTTTCTCATCACCGAAATGCGGATCGATCTTCGTATAGTCCGTCGTATCGTACTTATGGTTCGATGGCGACTCGTTGATCGGTGTCAGATACAGCCCGTTGATTCCAAGATTCTGCAGATAGTCCAGCTTGCTCGTAATCCCTGCCAGATCTCCTCCGAAGCATTCCTCATTTGTCACACTTCCGTGATCACGCCAAGGTACTACATTGTCCGGATCAATGGAATGATCCCCATTACAGAAACGATCCGGAAAAATCTGATACCACACCGTATCGTTTACCCATGCCGGTGTACGCGGCACATCGCACGGATTCATCCACGGAAATACAAAACACTGACGGCTTCTGCCTTCCAGGTGCATCTGTTCATCACTGACAAATCCATCCTCAAAGAAAAACCAGCTTTCCTCCGCCGTCTGCAGCTTAAAATAATACTTCAGGCGTTTAAACTCCGGCCGGACCGTAGTGGTCCACCAGATCTGATTCTTCAGGCGCTTTTTGTAAATGATGGCTTCTTCCGCTCCATCCCAGTGCTCTCCGCCGCCTAAGATTCCGGCAGCAAACGGATCCCCTTGTATGATCGATACCGATTCCACATCGTATCCGGTTTTAATATTAATAATCAACTCATCTTCATTCAGCGGGTAACAATAATTGTCACTCGCCTGATGGTATACCGCATTAAAATCCATAAATTACCTCTTTTTCTCAATATATATCTCTAACCTGGAGCTCTCTGAAACCTGTCTCTTATACACATCTGACGCTGCCGAC
>URQG01000237.1 GCA_900549895.1 uncultured Lachnobacterium sp. | reverse complement strand
GGAGAACACCGCGTATGAGAGCGTTGCGTCAGAACTCGAAGAGGGAAGCGGAACTGTCGGAACCGCACTGAATGTGAAGCACGTGGCAGCAACACCGGTTGGCATGAAGGTTACCTGTGAGACAGAACTGATCAAGGTGGACGGACGGGCACTCACATTTTCCGTTAAGGCATTTGCTGAAAAAGGCCTGATCGGCGAGGGTGAGCACGAGCGTTTTATCGTATTCAACGAGAAATTCCAGGCAAAAGCCGATGCAAAGCTTGAGAAATAATGCTGTACGATAAAGATATCAGGGAGCCTCTGTTTGAGTTCCTGGAGGATCGTTACGGCAAAGTGCGCCTTCTCGAGGAACAGGTAATGGGGCAGTCGCGCGCGGATATTGTGATGGTCGTGCCAAAGGCTCTCTACGGAATCGAGATCAAAAGCGATGCGGATACCTACGCCCGGTTGGAGCGGCAGGTCCGGGATTATAATTTATATTACGATTATAATATGGTAGTGGTCGGAACAAGTCACGCTGTGCACATTGAGGAACATGTTCCGGAGTGGTGGGGTATCATCACGGTGGAGCAGGATGGTGCAAAGACGGACTTTTATCTGATGCGTGAGGCGCAGCTTAATCCAAAGATGGATTGGAGCCATAAGATCGAAATCCTCTGGCGACCGGAGCTGGCACATATTCAGGAACTGAACCGCATGGCTGCATATAAACAGAAAAGCAAGCGTTTTGTTGCGGATAAGATTGTGGAGAAAATTGAGCCGGAAGTGCTTTCCGAGCAGCTTTCCGAGGAGCTTTTTGAGCGGGATTACACGAAGATCTGGGAGACAATCCAGGCTTTCCGTAAGGAGAACGGGCAGAAGCCGAGGCGCAGAAGAAGACGCAGGCGCGTGAAGAAGGCGGAAAAATGAAAAATAAAGTACAGATTTATGTGATGACGCACAAACCATTTACCAGACCGGACGACCCGATCTACGTGCCGGTTCACGTGGGAAGAAGTGCGTGGCTTACTGCGCATCCAGGCGAAGAATCCGAGCTTTTGGCTTATGTTGGAGATGATTCCGGTGATAATATCTCGGATCAGAACTGTTATTACAGTGAACTGACGGGAATGTACTGGGTATGGAAGAATTCCGATGCGGATTACATCGGAATCTGTCATTACCGACGGTATCTGCTCGATCATGACAGTGCGTTATTTGATCAGCAAAAAATCAGGCAGGTTCTAAAAACTTATGACATTATTACAACGAAGAATCTGCAGTTGAATTTCCCCTATCAGGAAGGCTTTGTGCATCATCACAAGAAGGTGTACCTTGATACAACCGAAGAGGTGTTGCGGGAATTATATCCTGAATACGGAAATACGTTTGAGAAACTTGCGGCGGAGAAGCATACCTATTTCGGAAATATGCTGATCACACGCAAAGAAATCTATGATGCATATATGGCGTGGCTTTTTGACATCTTATTTAACGTACAGTCACGCGTTAAAGTGGAGGAGGAAGATTCCTACCATAGGCGTATCTTCGGATTCCTGTCGGAGTTTCTTCAATATGTATGGATCGTACAGAATCATTTGAACGTGTATGAGTGTATGGTCGGCATGTTCGGCGAGAAAGCGGAAGTGACAGAGACGAAGAGGAAACTTGCCGAATTCTTTAAGGCGAGGGATTATGAGGGCGCCATGCAGTATTTTCTTGCTGCAAGGAAAGCCAGACCGGATCTGCTGATGGAAGCTTCGGACATTACGGGCGAGCTTCATCTGTGTATGGAGATTATCGCGATCGCTGGTCTTGAACAGGAGAAGTATGGCACGAATCTGCTTGACCGCTGCAATGATTTCGCCAAGCTGATGCATTACGGAAACGAACTCAACCGTTATGCATTGTCCCTGATCCGTGGAGAGGAAGACGATGTGTTAAAGCAGTGGGTGCGTGAAAATCAGGTGAGTGATGTGGCACTCGAGTCGGCAATTGCAGTCATGCGTGCGACGGAATAATTATTTTGTATCATAAAAAGTACAGATTATTTGTTTTGTAAAAATCACATCTTTGGTATAATACTCCCTATGAGTACTAGGAAAGGATGAAAAAAGATGCTCGAACTCAAAAATGTAGGGTTTCAGGCGGATGACGACAACAAGGAGATCCTTCGTGATGTCAGCCTGAAGATAGATGATAAGATCGTTGTGATCACCGGACCGAACGGTGGTGGTAAGTCGACACTTGCCAAGGTGATTGCAGGAATTGTTAAGCCGACAAGTGGACAGATCTTACTTGACGGCGAGGATATTACAAATTACAGCGTGACAGAACGCGCGAAAGCTGGAATCAGTCTTGCATTCCAGCAGCCGGTTCGCTTTAAGGGACTTACCGTGCGTGATCTTATTACGATCGCGGCAGGACATGATCTGACGATCGATGAGGCATGTGCCTATCTGTCGGAAGTAGGATTATGTGCGAAAGATTATATAGATCGTGAACTGAATGCAAGTCTTTCCGGTGGAGAGATTAAACGTATTGAGATTGCTACGATTTTAGCGCGAGGATCGAAGTTCTCTGTGTTTGATGAGCCGGAAGCAGGAATCGATCTGTGGAGTTTCCGCAGCCTGATCCATGTGTTTGAGAAGATGCAGCGGGAGAATAACGGAACCATCCTGATCATCAGCCATCAGGAGCGTATTTTAAACATTGCGGATAAGATTATCTATATCAAGGACGGAATGGTTGAAAAGTACGGACCGAAGGATGAAGTTCTTCCTGGTCTTATGAACACATCCAAGGCCGGATGCGATGTCCTTATGAACAAGATGGAGGATTAAGATGATAGACGAGATTGGAAAAAGCCTGCTGAAGGAAGTTGCTGACTTAGATGCGCTTCCGGTAGGAGCATATAATGTCCGTGTCAACGGAGTAAGCAGCGAGCGAAATACGACCGCTAATATTGATATTGTCAGCAAGACAGACAAATCCGGCATCGATATTATCATTAAGCCGGGAACAAAGAATGAGAGTGTTCACATCCCTGTTATTCTCTCACAGAGTGGCATGAAAGAGATGGTATACAACGATTTCTATGTGGGAGAGGACTGTGATGTTACAATCGTGGCAGGATGCGGTATCCACAACTGTGGCGGCGGAGACAGTGCACATGATGGTCTGCATCGCTTTTTCGTAGGAAAGAATGCGAAGGTTCGTTACGTGGAGAAACATTATGGCGAAGGCGACGGAAGGGGCAAGCGTGTGATGAACCCGACAACGGAAGTTCATCTTGAGGAAGGCGCATCCATGGTTCTTGAGGCAACCCAGATCTCCGGAATCGATGATACGCTTCGCAGAACAATCGCAACCCTTGCGGAGAATGCAACACTTGAGGTACAGGAGAAAGTCCTGACGACCGGGGAGCAGAATGCGGTATCCGAGTTCGTTGCGGACTTAAACGGAGCCGGAAGCAGCTGCAATATTGTCAGCCGTACCGTGGCAAGGGACAAGAGTACCCAGCATTTCAGCAGTACCCTAAACGGTAATGCAGCATGCCTGTCTCTTATACACATCTCCGAGCCCACGAGACGCGTAGCAATCTCGTATGC
>URQG01000236.1 GCA_900549895.1 uncultured Lachnobacterium sp. | reverse complement strand
CGCGTCTCGTGGGCTCGGAGATGTGTATAAGAGACAGCCACATATGCATATGCGCATTAGTGACCATAATGGTGGCTTCATAATCTTCATTCATATCATAAATATAATAATATACAATTGCCGGTAGCTACAGAATTATGAAATCCGACTTAATCGAATTTATAGAGCATTCCCGACACTTCCCAGTCCTTACTTCTCGTCAACCACTTGAAAAATGAAAAATTTTAAATAATAGCTCTCATCTGCCGCCCACAGGATCGGATGATCCGCAGCCTGCGTGCGAAACTCCACCTGACGCAGGCGCTTGTGTGTTGCCTTGGCAGCCTCCTTGACCGTCTTGGCGAGCAGCTCCTGTGTCATAAAATGCGAGCAGGAACAGGTGGCAAGATAACCGCCGTCCTTAACAAGCTTGAGTCCCTTCATGTTGATCTCACGGTAACCCTTGATTGCATTCTTTGTTGCCTGGCGCGACTTGGTGAAAGCCGGCGGATCGAGGATGACCACATCATATTTCTCCCCTGCTGCTGCCAGCTTCGGAAGTTCATCCAGCACATTTGCACAGCGAAAATGCACCGTATCCTCGAGATGATTCAACTTAGCATTCGCCTGGGCCTGCTGTACCGCATACTCCGATATATCGAGTCCGGTCACATCCGACGCGCCCGCAATACCCGCATTGAGCGCAAAGGTTCCCATATGTGTAAAGCAATCCAGCACGTTCTTGCCTTTGCAGATGTGCTGCATCGCAAGTCGATTGTACTTCTGATCCAGGAAAAATCCTGTCTTCTGACCATTGACCACATCGACCATATAGTGAACTCCATTCTCCACGATCTCTACATTCGTATCAAACTCCTCACCGATAAAATCTTTGACCTTCGGCAAGCCTTCTTTCTTTCGCTCATTTGCATCGCTCCGCTCGTAAACACCACGAATCTTAATATCGTCGGCAAGAAGTGTTTCTTTTAATAAGGAAACAATTGTCTCCTTGAACTGTTCCATGCCAAGCGCAAGGCACTCCACAACAAGCACATCCGCATACTTGTCCACAACCAGTCCCGGCAGGAAATCCGCTTCCCCGAAGATTACTCTGCAGCAATTCAGATCCGGTCTCCCCGTCGTTCCGATTCCCGGAAGCATCTTCTCTGCTTCCTCTACTCCAAGCACACGGTCATTGCCGCCCGCCATCACCTGCTTGCGGTAATCCCACGCATTCTGCACACGCATCCGCAGGAACTCTGTATCAATCTCCTGATCCACATGACGCGTCATCATACGAATACGAATTTTCGAATTCTGATTGATAAAGCCTTTTCCCATCGGATATCCGTCAAAATCGTGCACCGTCACAATGTCTCCGTTCGTGAACGTACCCACGATCGTATCGATCTCATTGTCGAAGATCCACGCACCACCGGCCTTGATCGTGCGTCCCTCTCCCTTTTTCAAAGTAACTATGGTATGATTCTGCATCTGTTTTCTCCTTTAACTATATCAAACGTTAATCAACTGATACCTTTCAGAAACGATAGACTTCCGGAAGAATGCGCTTAGAAACATCCCCCCGCGCTTTTTTCAAGTGTAGCACAGAAGAATCACGATTTCCAGCACTCCCCATTGTTTTTGAGAGTCAATAATGGTATAATGTCGTTAAATAATTAACGAAGCGAAAATTACTTCAAGACAAATAAGGAGGTCTTACGAATGGATTTTTCAGAGGAATACAGACAGAAACTGGTTTCTGCTGATGAAGCTGTCAAAGTGATCAAATCCGGTGACTGGGTTGATTACGGCTGGTGTACCAATACGGTAGATGCTTTGGATAAGGCACTTGCAAAGCGTACCGATGAATTGAAAGACATTAAGCTGCGTGGTGGAATTCTTCTTAAACCACTTGCAGTATTTGAGCGTGAAGATGCCGGTGAGCATTTTATATGGAACTCTTGGCACATGGGTGGATACGAGCGTAAGCTGATCAACCGCGGCTGCGCATACTATGCACCGATCCGCTACTCTGAGCTGCCACGTTACTATCGTGAGCTGGATTGCCCGGATGATGTTGCAATGTTCCAGGTTGCTCCGATGGATAAACATGGATACTTCAACTTCGGACCAAGTGCATCTCACCTTGGCGCAATGTGCGAGACAGCAAAATATATCATTGTTGAGGTTAACGAGAACATGCCTCGCTGCCTCGGCGGAACTGAGAACGGAATCCATATTTCGCAGGTTAATGCGATCGTTGAAGGCGAGAACCCGCCAATCGGAGAGCTTGGTGGCGGCGGAGCTGCTACAGAAGTTGATAAGACCGTTGCCCGTCTGATCGTAGACCAGATTCCAAACGGTGCCTGCTTACAGCTTGGTATCGGCGGTATGCCGAATGCCGTTGGTTCCCTGATCGCAGAGTCCGACTTAAAAGACCTTGGTGTACATACCGAGATGTATGTTGATGCGTTCGTTGATATTGCCAAGGCCGGCAAGATCACAGGTGCGCACAAGAACATCGACCGTTACCGTCAGGTATATGGTTTCGGTGCCGGAACCAAGAAGATGTACGATTACCTGGATGAGAACCCGGAGCTTATGAGCGCACCGGTAAGTTATACCAACGACATCCGTTCCATCGCTGCTTTGGATAACTTCATCTCCATCAACAACTGTGTCGATATCGACCTCTTCGGTCAGGTAAGTTCCGAGTCTTCCGGAATCAAACAGATCAGCGGTGCCGGCGGACAGCTTGACTTCGTACTTGGTGCATACCTCTCCAACGGTGGTAAGAGCTTTATCTGCTGCTCATCAACATTCACCGACAAGCAGGGTGTAATGCATTCAAGAATCCGCCCGACTCTTGTAGAGGGCTCGATCGTTACCGATACCCGTGCAAACACACATTATGTTGTTACCGAATACGGCATGGTCAATGTCAAGGGATTATCTACCTGGCAGAAGGCAGAAGCACTCATCTCCATCGCACATCCGGACTTCCGTGATGACCTCATCAAGGAAGCTGAGAAAATGCATATTTGGAGACGCTCGAACAAATAGTCACAGTTTGTTCATAATTTATTCATGTTGCATTAAAACCCCAACTTTGTTGGGGTTTTTTTATAAATTTTGCCTCTTGCTTTTGTGCGACTTTTTGAGTAATGTATACGTTGAGTTAGGAGGAGGTAAAAATGAAGAAAATTCTACGTAATATCAAAACAAAACTCTTTACTAAAGTTGAGAAACAACATTCTGAAGAATATCTTCGCAGAATCGCATTTTTAAATAAATATTCCTTATTATTCCATGCATTGATATCCTGCGGCATTGTATTTGTCGTAGAGCTTCTTTCGCGAAGAGATTTCTTATCCGCATGTTCCTTTGTCGGAAGCCACACCGCAGCTTTCCTGTTTAATGCTTTTATTGTATTTGTATCATTAAGCCTGGTGTATCTGTTCCGCAGACGAGCATTCTTCCGAATCTTTATCAGCGGCTTTTGGATTATCCTCGGAATTATCAACGGATGTATCCTTTCGAACCGTGTAACACCGTTCGGATTCACTGATTTAACTGTCTCTTATACACATCTCCGAGCCCACGAGACGCGTAGTAATCTCGTA
>URQG01000235.1 GCA_900549895.1 uncultured Lachnobacterium sp. | reverse complement strand
GAGATTACTACGCGTCTCGTGGGCTCGGAGATGTGTATAAGAGACAGGTGTAAACCTTTTGTCGCCCTGTGTGAAAAATATCATCACGAAAATATGCCTTTTTATTTCCGTGTGGAGTGTAAGGCTCCGATGACATTGGAGCAGAAGAGCACTTTTGCGAAGCGTCTGGGATCGGAACTGGAACGTTTGTCAGGGGGTCGATTGATCAATTCTGTCGGAGATTATGAGGTGGAACTCCGACTGATCGCGAATAAGGAAGGCAGATTTTTCCCGTGCTTGAAGTTTTACACGTTACGCGATACGCGTTTCTTATATAGAAAGAATGTAATCTCGGCATCCATTCATCCGTCTCTTGCGGCTTTAATGATGGAACTTGCAGCGCCTTATTTGAAAGAGGGCGCACAGGTGATGGATCCGTTTTGCGGAGTCGGAACGATGCTGATCGAACGCGATATTCGTGTTCCGGCGGGGGACAAATACGGAACGGACACCTTTGGGGAGGCAATTGATAAGGCGCGTGAGAATGCATCGCTTGCGGGTGAACAGATTCATTATATTCACAGAGATTTTTTCGATTTCCATCATGACTATCTGTTTGATGAAATCGTTACAAATATGCCGGTACGAGGCAAGATGACCAGAGAGGAACTGGATCGGTTCTATACACGGTTCTTTGACAAGGCACTTGAGATACTGCGTAAGAATGCGATCATTGTGATGTATACGCAGGAGGTCGGATTCGTCAAGAAGCAGCTTCGTCTGCGCAAGGAATACGTTCTGCATCAGGAGTACTGTATGCAGGATAAAAAGGGTTTTTATTTATTGGTTATAGGAGTTAGAGGGTAATGGCAAATTCAGGTTCGCAATCGGCAAAGGAATATCAGCAGGGAATTGCAAAGTATGACAATGGATTGATCGATTCTGCAATGTTACAGCAACTGCAGGATCAGTTTTGCCGTGCTAACAATCTGTATCTTGTATGTTTGGGGCGTGAGGAAGGGGTTATCACCAAAGCCTACGGAAGCAGAGAGGAATTATCTTTTCTTCATTCGCTTGTGGATAAGCAGGCATATATGAGTCTGATCATGCGGGCAGAGCATGATTGGATAGAAACAATGCTGGAGCAGCAGGTGGGGCAGGCATGCATTAAGATGTGCAGTATTGCAACACGTCTGGAAGAGAAAGTGGAAGTTATCTGGGTTGTGATCGGAATCCTCCGGGATGCCGTTCCGGAGGGAGTTGAACTGCCGGAATATATGATGACGACAACAGAGAAGAGTTTCTATGCTTCCACTGAATTTTTGGCAAGTCTGTCGGCACAGCTGTTTGAGGTAAAGATCAATCAGCTGATCGCACAGGATGCAATGAAGAAGAGTCTTGAATCCGAGAATGAAATGAAGCATCAGTTGCATCGTTCTCAGGCAATGACGGAAGTTGTTCGTATGTTGGAATCGGATGAGGGGTTTTCGGAGCTGACGGTAGATATCCTCAGAGAAACATGCGAGAGTCTCGATCTGTCCGGCGGTTTTCTGATCAGGGAGAATGTGGATCACAAGACGACCGATATGATCTGCGAATATGTTAAGAACAAAGAGGATTCTCTGATTAGCGGATTCCAAAAGAAAGAGAAAGTACAGCTTCCGTTTTTTAACGGTAAACCGTATATGATTTCTTCGGATTCCATGATGCCGGAAGCGTTTGAGCGCTTTTTCAGGGAAAATGACCTGTCTGCTGCGGTATTTCAACCGCTGGAAGTCAGTGATCATCTGCTGATGTATGTCGGTTTCTTCGAAAAAGAGGCATTTCGTGTATGGGAATCTGATGATATCAAATTTATCAGTGGCGTAAAGCGGGTTATCCAGAGTATTCTGCTTAAGAGGATTGCGAAGAATTCACTTGCAAGTTCCTATGCTTCGCTTGAGGCTATTCTGGAGAATGCAGGATGCGGTATTTATGTTGTGGATTATCATACACGCTCGATTCTATATACCAATCAGAAGTTAAAGGATCTCTTTTCGCGCACGATCAAAGCCGGAAATCTCGAGAAAATTGTATTCGCGGAAGAGGAAGAGAAGAAAACACATTATTATGATGAAGTCTATTTTGTGGAAGAAGAACGCTGGCTGGATGTCCACAAGACTGAGATTGACTGGGTGGATGGGCGCAAAGTAGGACTTTGTACGCTTTATGACATTACCGATAAAAAGCTGTATCAGAAGAAGATTGAAAATCAGGCGAATAATGACTTCCTGACCGGCTTGTACAATCGTATGCGCTGTGAGCAGGATTTGGGACGTTATATTGCAAAGGCACAGGCGGTCAATTGCGAGGGCGCATTGTTATATATTGATCTGGATGATTTTAAACATATCAACGATGGTTTGGGGCATCAGTACGGTGATGTGCTTCTGAAGGCAATCTCGCACAGTCTTCAGCGAATCGAAGGAATTGAGAACAGCTGTTACCGCATGGGTGGCGATGAGTTTATCGTTATTATCAGTGAGGCTGTCTATCCGCAGATGGAACGCATCTTACGGGATATTGATTCCATTTTCAGTAAGCCGTGGTTCTTAAAAGGCGAAGATTACTACTGCACGATGAGTATGGGTATCTCTTGTTTCCCGTCGGACGGAAATTCGGTCGACGACCTTATCCGCAAGGCGGATATGGCACTTATGACGGCAAAGCGACGCGGTAAAAACGGTGTAGAATATTATAATGACAAGGATCAGGCATCTACCTATCGGCGCCTTGATATGGAGAAGAATATGCGTACCGCCGCGATGAATGCCTGCAAGGAATTTGAGGTTTATTATCAGCCGATCGTCAACGCACAGGAGGACGGAACGCCTTGCTGCGGTGCGGAGGCATTGATACGATGGAATTCAAGTGTACTTGGCTTTGTCAGTCCGGAAGATTTTATCCCGCTTGCAGAGTATCTGGGATTGATCAATCCGATCGGTGAGTTTGTGTTGCAGGAGGCAGCGAAGCGTTGCAAATACTGGAACGATATGGGACATCCGAATTATAAAGTGAATGTTAATTTGTCGGTTGTACAGTTGTTGCAGAACGATATCATCAAGAAGATCAAAAAGGTGATTGATGATACAAGGATCAATCCGCGCAATCTGACACTGGAAGTGACGGAAAGTCTTGCGATTAACGATATGGAACATATGAAACGCATTTTGAGTGAGATTAAGGCGCTCGGTGTCAAGGTCGCATTGGACGATTTCGGAACCGGATATTCTTCGCTCAACCATATTCGCGAGATGCCGATCGATGTGATCAAGATTGATCGATGCTTTATCGAGCATCTCGGTGAGGATGATTTCTCGGATGCATTTGTTAAGATGGTCAATGAGCTTGCCAATACCATCGGTGTTAAAGTGTGTGTGGAGGGCGTCGAGACGAAGAAACAGCTCGATGTGGCGTGCGATATGAAGGTGTGCATGATCCAGGGATATTATTTTGGAAAGCCGATGAAGATTGAAGATTTTGAGAAGAAATATTTATAGGTAAAATGAAAGAAGTCTTGGAAACAAGGCTTCTTTTTCAGCGTCGCTTCGGCTCTAAAACAAAAGGGTTCATCCATTTGGATGAACCCTTTTGATTAAGTATGCGGAAGATGGG
>URQG01000234.1 GCA_900549895.1 uncultured Lachnobacterium sp. | reverse complement strand
TACGAGATTACTACGCGTCTCGTGGGCTCGGAGATGTGTATAAGAGACAGCTTCGAAACGGACTCAAGATACTTAGCTACTGACTGCTTTCCATCTTCAGCCTTAACGTATGTCTGATCAAGAAGGCAGATTTCCTTTAACTGCTTAGATACACGACCCTCAACAAGACCGCCGAACATCTTTTCAGCAATGATAGCATCCTTATCGGCCATAGCCAGCTCACCAAGCTGAACCTTTGCAGCGTCAGAAAGGAAGTTCCATACATAGTTCATGTTGCTCTTGTGCTCATTGAACTGTGCAATATCATCATCGCTCCAAACCTTCTCATTGATAGCCTTGTCCAATAACTTGTTTAAGATAGGCTTTGGAAGAGTTGTTGCATCATTTAATGCACTGTCAATGGTAATCTCTCTGATCTTGGCAAGTTCCTCATCAGAGATATCATTTCTGCTGATATACTGCGGATTCATAGCAGCAACCTGCATAGCAATATTGGTCAGAGCCTCTTTTGCAGCATCATCGGTTGCACCCTCAGCAGCAATGATAACACCGATTCTTCCACCACCGTGGATATAAGAAGTAACAATGTCTCCTGTTACCTTTGCAAATCTACGAACAGATAACTTTTCTCCGATTGTTGCTGTCTTCTCGACAAGAAGATCATTTAATCCGTTTGTTGCAAGAAGTGCGTCGATATCCTCACCGTTTGCTCCACCGTTTAAGTCAGAAGCAAGTGCTGTATCTGCAACTGTCTGAACAAACTCCTGGAATGTCTCGTTCTTAGCAACGAAGTCTGTCTCAGAGTTAACTTCAGCTACAACTGCAACATTTCCGTTTACTGCAACTCTTGCAATACCTTCAGCAGCGATTCTACTCTGCTTCTTTTCCATCTTAGCAGCACCGCTCTTCTTTAAAACATCAACAGCGGCATCCATATCTCCGTTTGTCTCTGTTAAAGCTTTCTTACAATCCATCATACCTGCGCCTGTCATCTCACGCAGCTCCTTAACCATAGCAGCAGTAATTGCCATCTTTTTTTCCTCCAATTCTCGAATGATTATGCAAAAATTATTCTTCTGCTGTCTCCTCAGCAGCTTCTGCAGCAACTTCCTCAGTTCCCTGCTTAGCCTCGATTACAGCGTCTGCCATCTTAGAAACGATAAGCTTAACGGCTCTGATTGCATCATCATTACCCGGGATTACATAATCTAACTCATCCGGATCACAGTTTGTATCAGCGATACCGATCAGAGTAATTCCAAGAGACTGTGCCTCCTGAATACAAATTCTCTCCTTCTTAGGATCTACTACGAAGATTGCATCTGGGATTCTCTTCATTTCCTTGATTCCGCCAAGGTTCTTCTCTAACTTATCCCACTCCTTCTTTAATGCGATAACTTCCTTCTTAGGAAGAACATCGAATGTTCCGTCCTGAGACATTGTCTCGATCTCTTTGAGACGGGCAATACGGCTCTGGATTGTTCTGAAGTTTGTGAGCATTCCACCTAACCATCTCTCGTTTACATAGTACATTCCACAACGCTCTGCCTCAGTCTTGATAGCGTCCTGAGCCTGCTTCTTTGTACCTACGAAAAGGATTGTTCCACCCTGAGCAGCGATATCAGAGATTGCATCATATGCCTCATCAACCTTACCTACAGACTTCTGTAAGTCGATGATGTAGATACCGTTACGCTCTGTGTAGATGTATGGAGCCATCTTAGGGTTCCATCTTCTTGTCTGATGTCCGAAGTGAACACCTGCTTCAAGTAACTGTTTCATTGAAATTACGCTCATTTTTCTTACCTCCATTTGGTTGTTTTCTTCCATGTACTTCCAATCAGTTCACCACCGGAAAGCGTAGATCCGGCACCGGTAACCTCCGTACATGTGATTGATTAAATTAAAAGCCTTTGGAATTATATCATACCAAAGGCTCCCTTGCAAGGAAAATTGCATATTTTCTACAACTATTTTATTTTGTTATAAACACTTTCGCAATCTCCTCCTGTGTCATTCCTCGTTTCAGATGAAAAGTTCCGACCCCGATCTGATCATCATATCCACACTGTTGCATATACTTCCGAAAACTCTCTGCATCTTCCACCAGCCCGAGATCTTCAAGTTCTTCCGCAAGCTGCCGACATACTTCGCCGCTTTTAATTTTCACGGTAATATCTTCATCTGCATCGGTCTTTTTATCCGATTCTTTTTTATCCGATTCTTTTTTGTCCGTGTTCTTCTTTATATTCTTTTGTTTATCCGCCGGTATGGTATTCCCATCATCCGTAATCTGTGTACTCGTAGCCGACGTTTCTGTTGTCAGCTCCGGTTCTGTCTTAGACACCGGCTCGCCCTGTTGTGTATCCGCTTCCGTATCCGTATTTTGCGTCTCCGGCATAATCATACCCAATTCAGAAGCACGCTCCATAACCGCCGTGTCATCCATCGTTTTATTTTGCGTGTGAAATGCGATCATCAAAACAATTGCCGCAAAAAGGATGCCAAGTCCGCAGCCTCTCAGATAATATTTAAACTTCAATCGTTTCTTCTCCCTTGAACAATCCTAATTACAAGCTTAACCTCACCCAGTCCAAGCCCCAGTTCCCGTGCAATTTCAACATTAGACAGACCCTGTTGATGTAACGCAAGTATTCTCTCATTATGATTAATCTGGTCCTGGTCCTGTAAGGTCTGCGATGCTTCAAACGAAGCTCGAATCGCTGCATTCTCATCGATCGGTTCTGAAGCATCCACCTTTTTCTGCACATCTTTCGCCGCAAGTGAAAGATTCTCAAGTGCCTCGTTTTCCGTGTTTTTCAGTTGCTCCGAAAACTGTTGAAGCTGTGCCGCCAAATCTGTGAGTTCCGTATGCTTATCATTCAACATGCTGTATAAAAAAAGGATCTCATTATGTGTCTTGTTCATGGATTCAAGCACAGTATTGGAATACTCATCGATCGCCATAATTTTTTCATTTGTTTCCTTTTCCAATTCACGTTTGGTGGTTTCCTTTTTTTCTTCAACCGTATCCGTGATTGCATCTTCTATCTGATCATTCGCATTCTTCAACTGTTTTTCTGCAATAATCTTAAGTTCATTCTCGCTAAGGCTTGTAATACTTTCGATATCCTTTGGCGAGAGTTTTTCCTGCACAAGAAAACTCACAAGCAAAAAAATGATTCCAACTATAATTAAGGTAATTTCTACCGCCGTCATTACTTTTCCTCAAATCTTAATATCAAATCCGCCGCTGCCTGTCTTTCGGATCACGCGCCCCTTGTCAGGTATCTGTTTCTTCCTTTTAGAAGCACTTGCATGATACTGTCCATGTCCCTCATCTTTTGCATCGGCATCATTTTTCGTCTTATCGCTATTCTGTGACTGAATCACCTGATGACTCAACACATCTTCACGTTGGTCAACCTGCATTTGAATGTTCTGCTGATCAACAAGTGGCTTCGCTTCCTCCTGAAGTTTATACATTTCCACGTCGTTTGTGCGTTGGATCATAGCCATATCAATTGGTCCAATTGCCATATTTCATCATCCTATTCCACTAGAATATTCATATATGCGCCCATCTTTTTGCGCATTTTATTTAAAGCCTTCGTATGAAGCTGAGACACTCTCGACTCTGACACTTCAAGCAC
>URQG01000233.1 GCA_900549895.1 uncultured Lachnobacterium sp. | reverse complement strand
TCGTCGGCAGCGTCAGATGTGTATAAGAGACAGAAGCTTAACTAAGTGACATTGATTCAGAACACTTGTAAGAAAAAAGCCGCCATCGCACAAACCTGTGAATGGCAGCTTAAATCGGTTGTATCTGTTATACTTCTAACGCTTCCAACTCCTGTGACAGCTTCTCCCAATTGTCCATGTCTTCCATGATCTCTTCTTCCAAAGCGTCGATCTCTCCCTGGATCTCGGTCAGCTTGGAATAGCTGGACTGATACTCCGGGCGAAGCAGCTCCGCTTTCAAGCCTTCCAGCTTCTCTTCCTTGGCTTCGAGTTCTTCTTCCGCCTTCTTGACTTTCTTTTCCAGCTTTGAACGTTCCTTGCCCGGATTGTAATACGATTTCTTTCCGGTCGCCGTTTCACCTGCTGCCGGAGTATTCTTTGCGTTACCGCCGTTTTGGCTGATCAGTCCGCCTAGTGCTGCCGGAGACTTCTTATAACCGTTGTCTTCCTCCGCCTCGCGGTCCAGCTTCTCCTGATACTCCTCATAACCAAACTGATAGAGATGCGTCGTTCCGTCCTCAAACACGAGCAGACGGTCCGCGACCTTCTTCACAAAATAACGGTCATGCGATACAAAGATCAGTGTTCCGGTAAAGTCTTTTAACATACTTTCCAGTGTCTCTTTGCCAACGATATCCATATGGTTCGTCGGCTCATCGAGAACAAGCACATTCGGACGCCTCTTTAAAATCTTGCAGAGCGCAAGTCGCACCTTCTCTCCTCCGGAGAGCATATCAATGTTCTTAAAGACATCATCCCCGCTGAATAAGAATGCGCCCAAAGCATTACGCACCTCAGTCTCGGTCAGGTTCGGGAACTCATCCCAGTAATCGTCGAGCACTGTCTTGTTACTTGAATACATTGCCATCTGCTGATCAAAATATCCGATCTGCACATTCGTTCCGAAGCGATACTCCCCCGCCAGTGCCGGAAGCCGGTTCACAAGCGTCTTAAGTAACGTTGATTTTCCCAAACCGTTTCCGCCGAGGATACCAAGCTTCTCGCCTTTTTTCAGTTCAAAACTAACCGTGGAAAGCGGATGATCATATCCGATCGCAAGATTCGATACCGTAAGCACATCGTTTCCGGTCTCGGTCTGCGGCTGGAAATTCGCATGGAACGTCTTTGTATCAAAGCGATCCGGTGCCTCAATCTTGACCATATGCTCAATCGCTTTCTCCTTGGAATGCGCCATCGCTACCTTCGTCGGTTTATTTTTAAAACGGTCCACCATGCGCTGCAGACGGGCGATCTCCTTCTGCTGCGCATTGTAATCCTTCATGAGCTTGCGGTAATTTTCCTTCTTGCGCTCCATGAAGTTTGTGTAATTTCCCGGATAGCGCGTCGCCGTACCATACTCGATCTCATAAACCACATCAACAATGTTATCAAGGAACATTCGGTCATGAGATACAACAACGACAGCCTTCGGATAACTCTTGAGATAACTCTCGAGCCATTCGATCGTTGTGATATCCAGGTGGTTGGTCGGCTCGTCGAGAAGCAGGATATCCGGCTTGCTTAACAGAAGCTTGATGAAAGCAATCTTCGTCTGCTGTCCTCCGGAGAACTCTGACAGAGGCTTCCTGCGCTCCTCCTCAGAGAATCCGAACTTGCGGATCAGGACATCATATTCCTTCTCAAAATAGTATCCTCCGTCCTCTTTGAACTTCTCTTCCATCGCGGTATAGCGCGCCACCTGTTCCTCGGAATAATCCGTCTCCAGTGCCGCAGCAGCCGCTTCGAGTTCGCGTTTGCGCTGCTCCATCGGTGCAAACACTTTTCGCACTTCCTGTTCCAGCGTGATGGCTGGATCGTCAAAAGCAATCTGACGCAGATAGCCGATCTGCGGGTTGCCTGCCTTTGCGATAAAGACATCCGTATCACTCTCGCCTTTGTCCAGATCCACCTCTCCGTTGATCAGCTTGAGCAGCGTCGTCTTGCCGCATCCGTTACGGCCGACCACGGCAATCTTCTCTGTATTTCTTATTTCAAAATTGATATCGTGTAGGATGACGTCGTCCGCAAATGCGACGGCTCCATGACTAATCTGATATAACATGATTTCTCCTTATTTGAATGCATCCGGCTGCGATGCAAGATAGTTGACGAACTGCTCCGCCGTACGACCGGAGATACCACCGTGGGAAAGTTCCCACTTGTTTGCCTCCAGCTTCAGGCGCTCATCGTCCATTGTAACACCGGCACGTCTTGCAAGGTTGATAACGATATCAAAATACTCATTCTGTGTCGGCTTGGAGTAATTGATTGTGACACCGAAACGGTTAACGAGAGAAAGTTTCTCCTCCACCGTGTCGGAATGGTGGCGATCGTTGGAATTATCCTGATCATTGCGGTCGTTCCAGCTCTCCTTGATGAGATGTCTGCGGTTCGAGGTTGCATAGATTAAGATGTTCTCCGGCTTGGTCTCCACACCACCCTCGATGACAGCCTTTAAAAACTTGTACTCGATCTCAAATTCCTCAAACGAAAGATCATCCATATAAATAATAAACTTGTAGTTACGGTTCTTGATGTCTGCGATAATCGTGGACAGATACTTGAACTGATGCTTATAGATCTCGATCATGCGCAGACCGTCTTTGTAATACTGGTTGACGATTGCCTTAATACTGGTCGATTTACCGGTTCCGCTGTCACCAAAAAGCAATACGTTGTTGGCTTTCTTGCCCTGTACAAACGCCTCCGTATTGTCCACAAGTTTCTTCTTCTGAATCTCGTATCCAACGAGATCATCCAGCATAACGGTATCCATATTGTTGATCGCACGGAACGCAATACCGCCCTCCGGTTTCTCATCGATACGAAACGCTTTGTTGAGTCCGAACATGCCGACACCGTAATCCTTATAAAATCCGGTGATGCCGTCGAAGAATTCCTTCTCGTCCTTTGCAGCTTCAAGCTTCTTGCTGAGCGCGCGCACCTTCTCACTCACGTTCTTGTTGTACATGAGATCCTTCTTGTGGATTGCCTTATAATCGGAAATCTGACTGAAGCAGCTGATGCCGAGATCCTTCTCGATTGGCCCGAAATCATAGTCAAACAGTTCCTTGAAAATGCGGAAATCATTCTGTACCAGTGCATTGACGCTTCCCTCGCTCGCACCGACCTTCTCACAGGTCATGCTGAACGGATTCTCGCTCATCATAAGGAAAAATGTCAGGTAATTGTGCCACAGATTATCATCAAACCCGTAATCGGTTGCCACCTTAAGGATACGCTTTACCTGCACATTGATATCTCTGACGAGACCAGTCTTATTGTATTCGCCTGTCTCGTATTTTCCGAAGATTTCTCCCATCTGGTAGAGGATGCTGTCCTCATCCAAGTCTCCATACATCAGTAATTGTGAAATTTCCTGATACATTCTATCGCCTCTTTCTTATATGTAATCATCTGTCTCTGCCGTCTTTGGATCACCAAAAGCATGCAGAAGTTACGAATCGTTGCTATCTTTTCGATTATGCCACACAAATTCCAGATATGCAAGTTTGTTGCCATCCGTGTGTACATTACACCACAACCTTACGAAAGTGTAAGATTATTTCCTCAAATGTAATTCTGTGCACCTGTCTCTTATACACATCTGACGCTGCCGACGA
>URQG01000232.1 GCA_900549895.1 uncultured Lachnobacterium sp. | reverse complement strand
GTTTATAACATATTAAACCTAGTAAAAAAGTATGAATTAAGGAAAACGCAAATGGGATTCAACACAGAACTTTTACACGGTACGAAAACCGGTGACCCGCACACAGGTGCAACGCTCACTCCGGTGTACCAGTCCAGTGCTTTCTTTCAGCCTTCGGCGGAGCAGCACGAGAAGCTGTTTCATAATAAAGCAAACGGATACTCTTACACGAGAATTAATAATCCAACCATCGCCGCGTTCGAGGAACGTATGACGGTGTTGGAGCGGGGAGTGGCGTCGGTCGCATGTGCCTCCGGTATGGCAGCGATCACGAATGCACTTCTTAATATTGTAGGAAGCGGACATGAGATTATCGCAAGCACAAGTCTCTACGGAGGAACGATCGATCTGTTCCATGATCTGGAAGCCTTCGGAATCAAAACGATTTTTGTGGATGGCGGCGATTTAAGTATTGTGGAAGCAGCAATCACGGACAAGACGCGTGCCATCTTTGCGGAGACGATCGGTAATCCGAAGCTTGATGTCACAGACATTGAGGCATGGGCAAAGTTAGCACACGAGCATGGTCTTCCGCTTGTAATCGACAATACGGTAGCGACTGCTTTCCTTGTAAAGCCGATCAGACTGGGAGCAGACATTGTAATCAATTCCACTTCCAAATATATCAACGGCAACAGCAGCGCGATCAGCGGCGTGATAACTGATGGTGGAAATTTTAAGTGGAATGTGCAACAATATCCTGGAATGAAGGATTATATCAAGTTCGGCAAATTCGCTTTTACCGCGAAGCTTCGTAACGGACTGTTCCGGAATATGGGAGCCTGTATGGCGCCGCAGACGGCGTTTTACAATCTGCTCGGTTTGGAGACTCTGGGACTTCGAATGGAGCGGGCGTGTGATAACGCGGCGCAGCTTGCGGCTTACTTAGATAAGATCCCGGGAATTACCGTAAATTATCCGGGACTGTATTCCAGTCCGTGGCACGAGATTGCAGAGAAGATTTTAGATGACAGGTACGGCGCGATCCTGACGCTTCGCGTCGGAAGCAAGGAGAGAGCTTTTGCGATCATGAATCAGCTGAAGATTCCACAGATCGTATCTAACATCGGTGACACCAAGACACTGATCGTGCATCCGGAGTCAACGCTTGCGGCTCACAGTACGGAAGCAGAGAAGCGCGATGCAGCCGTCTACGACGATATGATCCGGGTGAGTGCCGGAATTGAAGATATCGAAGATCTGGTCAAGGATTTCGAATCGGCGATCGCAGACACTGCCGACATTTAAATGGAAAGGCGGCACCGAATTGTTGTGAATTCAGACCGGTTCGGGGTATGATCCTTGAATAGAAAAACGAGAGAGAGCACAGGATAAAAGGAGAACGTTATGGCAGTTGATTATGCAACATTAAAAAAAGGCGGTTTCATGCGCCAGAAACAAAAGAATCATTTTTCTCTGCGACTTGCAGTGGTCGGCGGTAATCTGACCGCTGAAAATCTGAAGATTATCGCAGATGTCGCAGATAAATACGGTGATGGACATGTGCATCTGACTTCCCGCCAGAGTGTGGAGATCCCTTTCATCAAACTGGATGATGTGGAAGAGGTTAAGGATGTGCTTGCAACCGGCGGATGCAAGCCGGGTGTGTGCGGACCGCGTGTTCGTACGATCACCGCCTGTCAGGGCTCGGCTGTCTGCCCGAGCGGTAACATTGACAGCTATGACATCGCGCAGAAGCTGGATGAGCGCTATTTCGCAAGAGAGCTTCCGCACAAATTCAAGTTCGGAGTAACCGGATGTCAGAATAACTGCTTGAAGGCAGAGGAGAACGATGTCGGAATCAAGGGGGCATCGATCGTTGAGTGGGATAAGGATGCCTGCATCAACTGCGGAATCTGTGAAAAGACCTGCCGCGTGAATGCACTGAGCCAGAATGAGGCGGGCGAGATCGTGCTGGATCAGGATAAATGTAACAACTGTGGCCGTTGCGTGAAAGCGTGTCCGACGGATGCATGGAAGGGAACACCTGCATTTGAGGTATCTTTCGGAGGACTGTTCGGTAATCGTGTATACAAAGGCGAGAATTATCTGCCGATCGTTCGGACAGAAGAGGAACTGTTCCGGATTACCGATGCGGCGATCCAGTTCTTTGATGACAATGCCAATCCGGGAGAGCGTTTCCGAATGACCATTGAAAGAGTAGGATTAGATCAATTTAAGAAAGTGATAGAGGAGGCATACAATGGCTGATTACACAATTGACGAGAGAGTAGATATTACGGATGTGGTATGTCCGATGACTTTCGTAAAGGCAAAAGTTGCAATGGAAGAGTTAGAGGTCGGACAGGTACTTGCAGTTACCATGAATGACGGTGAGCCGGTACAGAATGTGCCGAGAAGTTTTAAGGAAGAAGGTCAGCAGGTATTAAAATTGATCGATAATGAGAACGGAACTTACGATCTGATCGTAAAGAAGCTGGAGGAGTAAGATGGCAGCAAGAATCAGCAAGGACAATTTCGAGGCGGAAGTCTTAAGGTCCGAACTTCCGGTGCTCGTGGAATTTTATTCCGATTCCTGCATTCCCTGTAAGCAGATGTCACCGATCCTTGGAGGCATTGAGGACGATTACGAGGATAAGTTGAAAGTTGTGAAAGTGAATGTCAACTTTGATGCGGAACTTGCGGAGCAGTATTCCGTGATGGCATCTCCGACATTGCTGCTTTTTCAGGATGGACAGGAAGTGGAGCGCGCAAGAGGACTGACGAAGCGCCCGCAACTTGAGGAGTTGATCCGGAAGGCACTTTAATTTGAATTTGATGAGTGCATCAAAGTGATAAACTCATTTACGGGAGATTTCAGACGGAATCTCCGTAAAATGATAACAATGAGGCATATTGACTTGGATGATTTGAGCAAGTTGATATTCTAAGAACAAGGAGAACGAAAATGAAAGTAACAATCGCAGGAAACGTAAAGGATATCGCAGAGGGAACAACATTAGCGCAGCTGGTCATTGACGAGAAGGTTGAAAATCCGGAATACGTTACCGTAACGGTCAATGATGAGTTTGTTGAGAATCACGATCTGGAAAATGTTGTTGTCAAAGAGAACGACAACATCGAGTTCTTATATTTCATGGGAGGAGGAAGCTTCTAATGGCATTTACAAATGAGCAGATGGAGCGTTACAGCCGTCACATCATCCTCCAGGAGGTTGGTGTCAAGGGACAGAAGAAGCTCCTGAACGGCAAAGTTTTAATCATCGGTGCTGGCGGACTCGGAGCACCGGCAGCTATGTATCTGGCTGCGGCAGGTGTCGGAACCATCGGTATCGTCGATGCGGATGAAGTTGACCTGTCAAACTTACAGAGACAGATCATCCACGGTACCGCCGATGTGGGTAAGGCAAAAGTAAAATCCGCAAAGGAAACCATGAATGCCATGAACCCGGACGTGACTGTCAATACATACCGTGAGTTCGTCACATCCGAGAACATCATGGATCTGATCAAGGATTACGATTTCATCATTGACGGCACGGACAATTTCCCTGCCAAGTTTTTGATTAATGATGCCTGTGTTATGGCGAAAAAACCTTTTTCACATGCAGGAATCATCCGTTTCAAGGGTCAGCTCACTGTCTCTTATACACATCTCCGAGCCCACGA
>URQG01000231.1 GCA_900549895.1 uncultured Lachnobacterium sp. | reverse complement strand
GTATAGTGTCCGGCGACCGTACACCGTATTGGTCGGCGTCATACTGGTGATCGTGCTCGGGGTTGTCTCTTTGATGAAGATGACAACGGATCTGTTGCCGGACATGAGTTTTCAGTATGCGCTTGTTGTTACGACGGATATGGGAGCGAGTCCGGAGAAGGTGGAAAGTGAAGTGACCGCGCCGATCGAAGCGGCGATGGCGACCACGTCGAATATTAAGAATATCAGCTCTATTTCGTACAACAGTTATTCGATCGTAACGCTTGAGTACGAGCAGAATGCAAATATGGATTCGGTTGTGATCGAGATTCAGCAGAGCCTGGATCAGATCTCCGGTCAGTGGAGCGATTCGGTTGGGACACCGATGATCATGAAGATCAATCCGGATATGCTTCCGGTTGTCGCGGCAGCTGTGGATGTGGACGGAATGAGCGCTTCGGAAATTTCGGATTATGTGGAAAACGATCTGGTGCCGAGTCTCGAGAGTCTTGAGGGTGTAGCATCTGTTTCTACGACCGGACAGCTTGATGAGAGCATCCAGGTAACCATGAACCAGGATAAGATCAATGCGCTCAACAGGAAAATCAAGAAAAGCATTGATAAGCAGTTTACCGACGCGCAGAAGAAGATTGATGATTCGAGTGCCAAGGTGGAGAGCGGAAAACAGTCGATGACGTCCGGACAGGATCAGCTTTCCGATGCACTCAACAAGACGATGGAAAAACGCGATGAGCTGTATAAGACGGAGGAAGACCTGCAGAAGCAGCTGAAGGATCTCAAGAAACAGCAGAAGTCTCTGACCCAGATCCAGGAAGGCATAAACACGGTGATGACTTCGGATGGCTATACGAGCATTACAACTGTGCTCAAAGACAATCCGGATGCAGCGCAGCTTCCGGAGATGCAGCAGCAGATCAAGGCGTTCAACAAGGCAGTCAAGAAGCAGTTTGCCGGCCTTAGTGCACTTGGCATTACGGTCAATACATATGAGGATCTGCCGACAGCAGCAGCTACCGTATCGGCGACATTGACCAAGGTAAACACCGGAATCAAGACGATTGACAGTGCACTCGAGAAAGTGCAGGAGGGTAAAGTGTCACTCTCTACAGCGATGGATACCTTAAATGCCAATGCAGCACTTGCAGCACTGCAGATGAGCGCAAGTTCCGCTGAATTGTCGAATGCGGCATCTTCTCTCGAAACCGCACAGAGTAATCTGGATGATGCGAAGGAGAAAGCATACGATTCGGCAGACCTGAACAGTATTCTGACGAAAGACACATTATCGAACTTATTTACCGCACAGAACTTTGACATGCCGGCAGGCTACGCGATGGACGGAGATACGAAGTATCTTGTCCGTGTCGGCGAGGCAGTCAAGAGTGAGGACGATTTAAAGGATCTTGTTCTGATGGATCTGAATATGGATGGAATCGATCCGATCCGCCTGAGCGATGTGGCAGATGTCGAGATGAAGGACAATTCCGATGCGACCTACGCAGTGGTCAACGGAAACCCGGCCGTCACACTTTCCATCGAGAAGCAGACCGGATATTCGACCGGAGAGGTTACGGATCGCATTTTAAATAAATTCGATCAGCTTGAGAAGGCGGACAGCAATCTGAACCTGACGGTACTGATGAATCAGGGTGTCTACATTGATATGATCGTAAAAAGCGTAATGCAGAATATGATCTGGGGTGCCATCCTTGCAATCATCGTACTGCTCCTGTTCTTAAAGGACATCAAGCCTACAATTGTGATTGCATGTGCGATTCCGCTTTCGGTTGTGTCTGCGGTCGTGCTCATGTACTTTACGGGAATTTCGATGAATATTATTTCGATGTCGGGACTTCTTCTCGGAATCGGAATGCTCGTGGATAACTCGATCGTTGTCATCGAGAACATTTATCGCCTGCGCCACGAGGGTTACTCGATCAAGAAAGCAGCGGTGCAGGGCGCGGGTCAGGTAACCGGTGCGATTATCGCATCCACTCTGACAACCGTCAGTGTATACGCGCCGATCATTTTTACGGAAGGAATTACAAGACAGCTCTTTGTCGATCTGGCTTTGACTATTGCATATACACTGATCGCCAGCCTTGTCGTTGCACTTACTTTTGTGCCTGCCATGGCATCGGTAACATTGAAAAAGACCAAAGAGATCCGTCATCCTTGGTTCGATGCAATGAAGGATGCATACGGACGGTTCCTCGCAGGCTGTCTGCGTTTTAAACCGATCGTCTTTATCGTGGCGGTTGTGCTTCTTGCGGGAAGTGCGGTGCTCAGCCTCTCGAAGGGAATGAATTTCATGGATATGGATATGGAGACAAACCAGATCTCCGTATCGATCGCCGCAAAGGAAGGCGAAAACCTGACGTTTGATGAGTTAAAGGATGCTTCCAACGAAGTCATTGATAAGATCTCCGATATCAGGGGCATCGATACGATCGGAGCCAGCATCGGCGGCAACTCTACGATGAGCCTGATGGGTGGCGGAAGCGATACGGTAACGATGTATGTGCTGCTCGATGAGGAGTCGGATGTCAGCAACGATGAAGTCTCAAAGGAGATCCTGGACCGCACGAAAGATATGGACTGCGATGTCACATGCGACTCGTCCTCGATGGATTACTCTGCCTTTTTCGGCGAGGGTATCTCGGTCCGCATCAAGGGCAGCGATATCGATACCCTGCAGAAACTGGCCAAGGAAGTCGCTTCTGTTATGGAAGACACCAAGGGCACTGTGGATGTGGACGATGGACTCGATGAGGCGACGCCACAGCTTACCATCACGGTCAATAAGGAAAAAGCCGCAAAATACGGCTACACGGTTGCACAGGTTTATCAGCTTGTAGCGGCAAAGATGGCGGACAGCAAGAGTGTGACGACCATCTCAACCGATATCAAGGATTACGAGGTTTACTTACAGACCGAGGATCAGGAAGATACTACACTTGACGATATTAAGAATCTGACCTTTACTTACACCAATAAGGATGGTAAGGAGAAAGAAATTCCGCTTACCAAAATTGCGGAGATGAAGAATACCACAACGCTCAGCACGATCAGCCGAGATGCACAGTCCCGTTATCTGACGGTTTCCTGCAACGTGGATGAGGAGCACAATGTAACGCTTGTCAGTAACGCATTACAGAAGAAAATCGACAAGCTCGACATCCCGGACGGATATTCGGTCGAGATGACCGGTGAGGATGAGACGATCAGCGACTCTATGAGCCAGCTTGTTCTCATGCTTGTGCTTGCGGTAATCTTTATCTACCTGATCATGGTCGTACAGTTCCAGTCATTGGTATCGCCGTTTATCATTATGTTCTCGATTCCGCTTGCGTTCACCGGTGGATTTATCGCACTGTTTATCAGCGGACAGGAAGTCAATGTTACTTCCATGCTCGGATTTATCATGCTTGCCGGACTGATCGTAAATAATGGTATCGTGCTCATTGATTACATCAATCAGGCGCGACGTGAAGGCGTTTCCAAGAAAGAAGCAATCATTGATGCGGGTAAGACACGACTTCGTCCGATCCTGATGACCGCCCTCACCACGATCCTCGCCATGTCAACGTCCGCGATCGGAATCGGAGAAGGCTCCGAGATGATGCGCCCGATGGCAATCACGATCATCGGAGGTCTCGTATACGGTACACT
>URQG01000230.1 GCA_900549895.1 uncultured Lachnobacterium sp. | reverse complement strand
GCGTCTCGTGTGCTCGGAGATGTGTATAAGAGACAGCTTCTCGTCTGTCATTGGCAGATTGTCAAAGTCGCGGATGATCTGGCGACACATCTGCTTGTACTTGCGGTGTGAGAGGAGCTTCGTGTTTCCAACAAATTCCATGACACGTTTTTTCCATTTCTCATGCAATGCATTTGCGGAGCCCGGTACTGCTTCATACGGACGGACGCGATACAGACAGCGCATGAAGATATCACCGAACTCAAGTGCGTAGAGACCATGCTGGATCAGACTTGGAGTAATCTTAAATCCAGGGTTTTTCTCAAGACCAACCATGTTGATGGAGATAACCGGAACATCCGGGTATCCTGCCTTAATGAGGGCACGTCGGATAAATCCGATGTAGTTTGTTGCACGGCATCCGCCACCGGTCTGGGAAATCAGGATGGCGGTCTTGTTCATATCATAGTTGCCTGATAATACAGCGCTCATGATCTGTCCGACAACGATCAGTGACGGATAGCAGGCATCGTTGTTTACATATTTAAGTCCGACATCAACGCATTCTCTTGCAGGAATGTCCGGAATCACAAGATTGTAGCCGGCGGCACGGAAGGCCGGAAGCAAAAGTTCAAAGTGGATCGGTGACATCTGCGGGCAGATGATCGAGTAATTCTTGCGCATTTCTTCTGTGAAGATGACACGCTCATAATTAGCCGGCTTGATCGTGCGCTTCTCGTGCTTTTTCTCCTTGACGCGGATTGCAGACAGAAGAGAGCGGATACGGATACGGGCTGCCCCAAGGTTGTTGACCTCATCGATCTTCAGGCAGGTGTAGATCTTGCCGGATCCGGTTAGGATATCGTTCACACAGTCCGTTGTTACGGCATCAAGGCCGCAACCGAAAGAGTTCAGCTGGATCAGATCGAGATCATCTCTTGTCTTGACGTAGTTTGCTGCCGAATACAGACGGCTGTGGTACATCCACTGATCCATAACGATAAGCGGACGCTCAAGATTGCCAAGGTGTGAGATGGAATCTTCGGTCAGAACACAGATTCCGTAAGAGTTGATCAGCTCCGGAATACCGTGGTTGATCTCCGGATCGACATGGTACGGACGACCGGCGAGCACGATACCGCGACAGTGATGCTCCTCCATATATTTCAAAACTTCCTCACCTTTCTGCTGCATCTCGAGGTGTGTAACTTCCAGTTCCTTCCATCCTTCCGATACGGCGTCACGCACTTCGGATTCGGAAATATTAAATTCCTCCTTGAAGCAGGCAACGAGCTGCTGGGAGAGTACTTCCTCGTTCGTAAAAGCCATAAACGGATTTAAGAACCGTACCTGACCGTTTGTAATCTCATCGACATTGTTTTTGATGTTCTCCGAGTAAGAAGTAACGATCGGGCAGTTGTAGTGGTTGTTTGCATCCGGGAATTCATTACGCTCGTAAGGAATCGCCGGGTAGAAGATAAAGTCAACGTTCTGGTGGATCAGCCACGCAATGTGTCCGTGCGCGAGCTTTGCCGGGTAACACTCGGATTCACTCGGGATGGAATCAATACCGAGCTCGTAGATCTTACGTGTGGATTGCGGGGAGAGCACAACGGAGAAACCGAGTTTCTTGAAGAAGGTCGCCCAGAACGGATAATTCTCATACATATTTAAAACACGCGGGATACCGACGGTTCCGCGAGGAGCCTCATTGGCAGCAAGCGGCTCGTAATCGAAAAGGCGCTTGTTCTTGTACTCAAAGAGGTTTGGAATGTTTGCTTTATTCTTTTCTTTGCCGAGTCCGCGTTCACAGCGGTTTCCGGTGATGTACTGACGGTTGTCGGAGAACTTGTTGATCGTTAACAGACAGTGGTTCGTACATCCCTGGCAGCGGGCAAGTTTGGTAGTGTAAGTCAGCTCATTGATCTGGTCGATCGTCAGCATGGTTGTCTTATAGCCTGCCTCGTGGCGCTCGCGCGCGATCAGAGCGGCACCGAATGCACCCATGATTCCGGCAATGTCCGGACGGGTAGCATGTACACCGGCGATCTTCTCGAAACTTCGAAGGACAGCGTCATTGTAGAAGGTTCCACCCTGTACAACGATATTGTCGCCGAGATCTTTGGCATCGGAGAGCTTGATAACCTTAAATAAAGCATTCTTGATAACCGAGTAAGCAAGTCCGGCAGAAATATCGGCAACGGATGCGCCTTCCTTCTGCGCCTGCTTCACTTTCGAGTTCATAAATACGGTACAGCGGGTACCGAGATCAATCGGATTCTTGGCGAAAAGAGCTTCTTTTGCGAAATCCTGTACCGTAAAATTAAGGGACTTTGCAAAAGTCTCGATGAAAGAACCGCATCCGGAAGAGCAGGCCTCGTTTAACTGTACGGAGTCAACGGTCTGGTTCTTGATCTTGATACATTTCATATCCTGACCACCGATATCTAAGATGCAATCCACCTTCGGATCGAAAAAAGCGGCCGCATAGTAATGCGCAACGGTCTCAACCTCGCCGTCATCGAGCATTAACGCTGCCTTAAGGAGTGCCTCGCCGTAACCGGTCGAGCAGGAATGTACGATGTGTGCCTTTTCCGGAAGGAGAGAGTAGATCTCCTGGATGGAACGGATTGCTGTGGCAAGAGGACTTCCGTTGTTATTGCTGTAAAATGAATAAAGCAGATCACCGTCTTCGCTGACTAATGCAATCTTCGTTGTGGTGGAACCTGCGTCGATTCCTAAGTAGCAATTGCCTTCATAGGTGGCGAGATCTGCGGTATGTACATGGTTATTTCCATGACGCTTTGTAAACTCGTCGTAGTCTGCCTGATCGGCAAAAAGCGGCTCCATACGGGCAACCTCAAATTCCATCTTAATGCCGGAAGAAAGACGTGTCATAAGAGATGAAAGCGTTGTCTGATTCTCTTCCTTATAATTTAATGCAGAACCGATCGCTGCAAACAGGTGTGAATTCTCCGGTGTGATCGCATGTTCATCGTCGAGATTTAATGTGCGGATGAACGCTGCCTTAAGCTCCGATAAGAAGTGGAGCGGGCCGCCGAGAAATGCAACGTGTCCACGGATCGGCTTACCGCAGGCAAGACCACTGATCGTCTGGTTGACAACGGCCTGAAAGATCGAAGCGGAGAGATCTTCACGGGTTGCGCCTTCGTTGATCAGGGGCTGGATATCTGTCTTGGCAAATACACCGCATCTGGCAGCAATCGGGTAGATTGCTTTATAATTTTTGGCAAATTCATTCAGGCCGGATGCATCCGTCTGGATGAGGGACGCCATCTGGTCGATGAAAGAACCGGTACCGCCGGCACAGATTCCGTTCATACGCTGCTCAACGTTACCGCCTTCGAAGTAGATGATCTTGGCATCTTCGCCGCCGAGCTCGATCGCAACATCTGTCTGTGGTGCATAATGCTCCAAAGCAGTCGATACAGAGATTACCTCCTGTACAAAAGGAACTCCAAGATGTTTGGCAAGGGTCAGTCCGCCGGAACCGGTGATCATTGGAGAAACAGATAATTCTCCGAGCTGGTCATAAGCTTTCTTGATCAAAGATGCCAGTGTTTCCTGAATGTTGGCATAATGTCTCTCATAATCGGAAAACAGGAGATTATCCTGTGCATCGAGAACTGCAATCTTGACCGTTGTAGAACCTGTCTCTTATACACATCTGACGC
>URQG01000229.1 GCA_900549895.1 uncultured Lachnobacterium sp. | reverse complement strand
CAGCGTCAGATGTGTATAAGAGACAGGCTCTTGACAGAGGGAAAAACAGATACGGTTCGAGGATTTAAGTCAAAGTCCGGAAAGAAGTTTGATGCATGTTTGGTTTTGCAGAAGGGAGAAGACGGCAGAAGCAGTATCCAGTTTGATTTTGATCATGTGGAGCAGAAAGTATTAAAAGATGTAAAATGTCCGCTTTGTGGCGGGGATATTGTGGTAACTTCATTCGGATATGGATGTGCCAATTATGATCCGAAAGCAGAAAACAGTTGTCGTTTTTCTATTGGAAAGATGGCAGAAAAATCCTTTACAGAAGCTCAGGTTAAGCAATTATTGACAGATGGAATTACAGAGACGATGCGTGGCTTTAAGGCAAAATCGGGAAAACGATTTGATGCGCGCGTAGCGCTCAGCAAGGATGAGAACGGTAAGGTAACGGGACTTAAATTTGACTTTGATCATGTGGAAGCCAAGAAAGTCAAAGATGTTGTCTGTCCGAAATGCGGTGGCGCAATCACGGTTGCACCGTTTGGCTTTGTGTGCGAAAATAATAAAAAGGATGATCCGGACAGCTGCAGCTTTATGGTCGGCAAGATCGCAAGTGTCAAAATTAAAGAGTCCCAGCTTAAAGAGCTTCTGATTCGAAAAAAGACAGATGTAATCGAGGGATTTGTGGCAAAAACCGGTATGAAGTTTGACGCACCGCTTAAACTGACGCCGGAGGGGGATATTACATTTGATTTTCCGGAGAAACCAAAGCCGATTGAGACAAAAGTCGCTTGTCCGCGCTGTGGAAAGATGTTGATGAAATCACAGTGGCGTTACGAATGTGAATGTGGATTTAAGATCTGGCATACGGTTGCCAAGGTAGAACTTTCGGAAGAAATTATGAATGAACTACTGACGACCGGAAAAACAAAGCACAAAGTCACAGGATTTACATCGAAGGCCGGCAATGTGTTTGATACCTGCCTAAAATATGAAAATGAGCAGATAACCTTTGATTTTGATAATCCCGGAGAACCGGAAGATAAAACGGAGACAAATCCGACAGTGGAAGAGTCTGAATTGCTATAAAAATGATAGAGAGGAGTAACAAAATGGAAAACGCAAAGATTGAAAATCTTTATGATCTGACACAGACCATCGCTGGAGATTATCTGGCACAATTTACTTATCCGTGGGAGGCTTTAAAAGGAATTGCGGATCTGATTCGAAAGATTGGACCGACACTCGATCCAAATGTATATGAGCAAAGAGACGAGGATATCTGGATCGCAAAGAGTGCGACGATTGCGCCTACAGCAAGTTTAAATGGACCTTTAATTATTGATGAAGATGTCGAAGTGCGCCAATGTGCATTTATCCGAGGCAGTGCAATCGTTGGTAAGGGATCTGTAGTCGGTAACTCTACGGAACTTAAGAATGTCATTATATTTAATTCGGTTCAGGTTCCTCATTATAATTATGTCGGCGATTCAATCCTTGGCTATAAGTCACACATGGGAGCCGGCTCGATTACTTCAAACGTTAAGTCGGACAAAACACTTGTTGTCGTCAAGGATAAGCTGGATTCCAAGGAAGAGATCGAAACAGGACTTAAGAAATTCGGAGCGATGCTCGGTGATTATGTGGAAGTGGGGTGCAATTCCGTATTAAATCCGGGAACAGTCATCGGAAGACATTGCAACGTATATCCGCTTTCCTGCGTACGCGGGGTGATTCCTGCGGAGCATATTTTTAAAGATGGGCAGAAGGTCGTGAAAAAAGAGTCGAAATAATACGAAAAAATCATGTTTGTATGAAAAAAAGTGCCGATTGGTACTAGACTTATGAAAAAAAATATGCAAAAATACTTAGGGTATGTCAAAATGGTAACAGAGTTTATCATATACAATTAACATGCGAAAGGAGTCTTAAGATGATTTACACTAAGGAAGTTGAAAACATGTGTCCTGTAGCTAAGGGCGCAAAACATGAGCCAGCTCCTATCCCAGAAGAAGGAAAATGGGTTCATTCTAAGAAAATTGAGGACATTTCAGGATTTACACACGGTGTAGGCTGGTGTGCACCACAGCAGGGTGCCTGCAAGCTTTCGCTCAACGTAAAGAATGGTGTTATTGAGGAAGCATTAGTAGAGACAATCGGATGCTCAGGTATGACTCACTCAGCTGCTATGGCTGCAGAGGTATTACAGGGTAAGACAATTCTCGAAGCTTTAAATACAGACTTAGTTTGTGACGCTATCAACACAGCTATGAGAGAGCTTTTCTTACAGATCGTATACGGACGTACACAGTCTGCATTCTCTGATGACGGACTTGCAGTTGGTGCCGGTCTTGAAGATTTAGGAAAGGGACTTCGTTCTCAGGTTGGTACTATGTATGCAACCAAGGAGAAGGGCGTTCGTTACCTTGAGATGGCTGAGGGATATGTCACAGGTATCGCACTTGATGCTGATAACGAAGTAATCGGTTACCAGTTCGTTTCTCTTGGAAAGATGACTGACTTCATTAAGAAGGGTGATGATCCTAACACTGCTTGGGAGAAGGCCAAGGGTCAGTACGGTCGTGTGGATGATGCTGTCAAGATCATCGATCCACGTCAGGAATAATTGGAAAGGAGAACGAGATAATGGCATCATTATTTGAAGGATATGAAAGAAGAATTGACCAGATTAATGCTGTATTAAACAGCTATGGTATCAGCTCTATCGAAGAAGCTGAGAAAATTACAAAGGACGCTGGACTGAACGTTTACGATCAGGTTAAAAAGATTCAGCCAATTTGTTTCGAGAACGCTTGCTGGGCTTACACTGTAGGTGCTGCAATCGCAATCAAGAAGGGCTGCAAGAGAGCTGCTGACGCTGCTGCAGCAATCGGAGAGGGACTTCAGGCATTCTGTATTCCTGGATCTGTAGCTGATCACCGTAAGGTAGGTCTTGGACATGGTAACCTTGGCAAGATGCTCCTCGAGGAGGAGACAGAGTGCTTCTGTTTCTTAGCTGGACATGAGTCATTCGCAGCTGCTGAGGGTGCAATCGGTATCGCAGAGAAGGCAAACAAGGTTCGTAAGAAACCTCTTCGTGTTATCTTAAACGGTCTTGGAAAAGACGCTGCACAGATTATCTCCCGTATCAACGGATTTACATTTGTTGAGACACAGTATGATTACAAGGCTGCAAAGCTTAATATTGTATATGAGAAACCATATTCCAACGGACTTCGTGCAACTGTTAAATGTTACGGTGCTGACGATGTTCAGGAAGGTGTTGCAATCATGCATCATGAGAACGTAGGTGTTTCCATCACTGGTAACTCTACAAACCCAACACGTTTCCAGCATCCGGTTGCAGGTACATACAAGAAAGAGTGTATCGAGCAGGGTAAGAAGTATTTCTCAGTAGCATCCGGCGGTGGTACAGGACGTACACTTCACCCAGATAACATGGCTGCAGGTCCTGCTTCTTATGGTATGACAGATACTATGGGACGTATGCACTCTGATGCACAGTTCGCAGGATCTTCTTCCGTACCGGCTCACGTTGAGATGATGGGTCTGATCGGAATGGGTAATAACCCAATGGTTGGAGCTACAGTTGCAGTTGCAGTTTCTGTTGAGGAAGCAGCAAACGCTGGTAAGTTCTAATTGCAATTTATAAATTGATATTTTGGAGCCTACTACATCGGCGAGTTCGATGTAATAGGCTCTTATTGGTTATATT
>URQG01000228.1 GCA_900549895.1 uncultured Lachnobacterium sp. | reverse complement strand
TAAGATCGTCGGCAGCGTCAGATGTGTATAAGAGACAGGTGCCTACTATGAGTAAGATGGAAGATCTTTTATCGTCTGTTAAGGATGGTGACGTATTGAACGCTGTAAAGCTTAATAATTTACTTAAGAAGGAAGAAGAGAAGAAGAAACCTTCGAAATTTGTGATCGCTTTCGCAATTATCGGTGTGGTTGTTGCAGTTGCAGCAGCTATTTACGGGGTTTATCGTTTCTTTACACCGGATTATTTGGATGACTTCGAGGATGATTTCGAGGATGATTTCGATAATGATTTCTTCGAGGATGAAGATGACGAGCCGGCGGCTGCTAAGAAGGAAGAGGCTTCTGACGAAGAGTAATCGATTATAACAGACAGAGTATAAGGGGACTGCGTAAGGTAGTCCCCTTATTTACGCGAAGCAACGAGCCAAGGTCCGTGCTTGCACAAGACATTGGCGACTGCCGCGATAACCTGAAAACGCGCGGAGCGTTTTCTAAGGGGTTACGCGAAGCAACGAGCCAGACTAGGAATGGAGAATATAAAGTAATGAAAAAGGGACAGATTGCGGAAGGAATTGTAAAGAGTGTGGAATTTCCCAACAAGGGAATGGTGTATACGGATGAGGGAGATCGCGTGATTGTCAAGAATACCATCCCCGGACAGAGAGTTTCTTTTGCGGTCAATAAAGTTCGAAAAGGTAAAGCGGAAGGACGACTTCTTGAAACACTTGAGAACTCACCTCTGGAAACGGAAAGCCCGTGTCCGCATTTCGGAGAGTGCGGCGGCTGTACATACCAGAGTCTTCCGTATGAGGAACAGTTGCGGTTAAAGGAGAATCAGGTCCGTGCTATGATGGCAGATGCGATCGGAGATGCGTGCGAGTATGAATTTCTCGGAATCAAGGGAAGCCCACGCGTGCAGCAGTACCGCAACAAGATGGAATTCTCCTTCGGAGATGCTTATAAGGACGGACCGCTTGCACTTGGAATGCACAAGCGAGGCAGCTTTTATGATATTGTAACGGTATCGGACTGCAAGATTGTGGATGAGGATTTCCGCAAAATCCTTCTTGCAACGCTTGATTTCTTCGCAGCGAAGGAAGTCTCATTCTACCATCGTCTGCGCCATGCCGGATATCTGCGTCATCTGCTTGTGCGTAAGGCGGTCAAAACCGAAGAGATCCTGATTGACTTGATCACAACGACACAGGACTTTGACATGGACGAGAAGACATTCGAGGTACAGAAGCATTCCCTTGAGGCGCAGCTTCTGGAAAAATCAGGTAAATGCCCATGCGCGGGCAGCATAGATGAAGGGGCAGAGCGCGTGATGCTGAATGAGTGGGAGGAATGTCTGCGCGCATTGCCTTTGAAAGGAAAGATTCAGGGCATTCTTCACACGAAAAATGACAGTGTTGCGGACGTTGTGAAGAACGAGGGAACGGACATCCTTTTTGGACAGGATTTTTTCTATGAGGAACTGCTCGGACTTAAGTTTAAAATATCGCCTTTTTCCTTCTTCCAGACCAATTCGCTCGGCGCGGAAGTATTATATTCGACCGCGCGCGAGTTCATTCTCGGAGATAAGGAGGATCTGCTTAACGACAAGATTGTCTACGATCTGTACAGCGGAACCGGTACGATTGCGCAGATGCTTGCACCGATCAGCAAGAAAGTTGTAGGTGTGGAGATTATTGAGGAAGCGGTTGAGGCAGCGAAAGAAAATGCACGTCTTAACAGGCTCGACAATTGTGAGTTCCTTGCCGGGGATGTGCTTAAGATGCTGGATCAGATTGAGGAGCGGCCGGATTATATCGTGCTTGATCCGCCGCGAGATGGAATCCATCCAAAGGCATTGGAACGGATTATTCATTATGGCGTAGAGAGTATGATCTATATTTCCTGTAAGCCGACGAGCCTTGCAAGGGATCTTGAGGTGTTTTTGGCGAGAGGGTATCGTGTGGAGAAAATCTGCTGCGTGGATATGTTCCCGAGCACGGTGCATGTGGAGACAGTTGTTCTTTTGTCCCAACAGAAGCCGGATGACACGATAGAGATCGACTTAGACCTGGACGAGCTGGATGCTACCAGTGCCGAGTTGAAAGCAACCTATCAGGAAATCAAAGATTATGTGCTGAAAGAATTTGGCTTGAAGGTTTCAAGTTTATATATTTCTCAGGTAAAACGCAAATGTGGAATTGAAGTGGGAGAAAACTATAATCTTCCAAAATCAGAAAATGCAAGAGTTCCACAATGCCCGAAAGAGAAGGAAGAAGCTATCAAGGCTGCCCTGAAATATTTTGCGATGATCTAAGGACATCGCTGATTTCAAGGAGGAATAACACATGAAAAGCACATTTGAAAAAATGGGTGGAACCTACACACTTGGCGCAGACGGAATTTACTATCCGAATCTTGTCAGTACAGATGAAGAACCGCATTATGGGAAATATGGAATGATGCGGAAAACATATCTGAAAGAGCATCGTCTGGCAATGTATTCACTGTATATGTTGGAAGACAGACTGGTGGAACATCTGAATCTTGTGGACGATGAAGCACAGGAGAGAATGGATATTCTGGTACGTCAGATGATGGAGCAGCAGGGCATTACGGAAGAATTGAAAGCTCGTGATCAGATGGAATGGGTTAGAGCGGTAAATAATGCCCGGAATGCTGCAGAAGAGATTGTGTTGAAAGAATTAGTGTATATTTAAAGCGTGGAAAGCTCCTTCGGGAGCTTTTCAGTGTTTGTAAGAGTTTATATAAAATGGGCTAAGAAGGTGGTATGATCAAAATAACAGATTAAAATTTATATTAAGAAATGAATTTAAAATTTTTAATTATGAAATAAAACGTAAGATAATTTCAGAGGTGAGAATAATGGATAGAATTGCATTAGTAATCGGTAATTCTGATTATTCAAATGTAGGGAAATTGAATAATCCTAAGAATGATGCTGACGATATTGCTAGTATTTTGAATAAATTAAATTTTGATGTTACAAAAATAATGGATGCAAATTTAATAGATATTCAAAAATCTGTTAATGATTTTTTACAGGCATTAGATGAATATGCTGTAGGGGTATTTTTTTATGCAGGGCATGGTATGCAAATCGACGGTAAAAATTTTATCGTTCCTATTGATTTAAAGTTAAGTGATAAAAGCAAGACAATGGTCTCTTGTTATTGTTTAAATTCGCTGTTAGAAGGTGCATCTTCATATAAGGGAAAAACATTAATATGTATATTGGATGCATGTCGAGATAATCCTTTTGCTATGGGGAGGGGATTTTTAACAGGCTTTGCGCCATTTAATAATCCACCTAAAGGTACTATGATTGCTTATTCTACAAGCGCTGACTGTAGTGCATTTGATGGACAATGTAGTAATGGATTATATACACAAGTTTTAAAAGATGCTATGCTTATTCCAAATTTGAAAATTGAAGAAATGTTTAAATTTGTTAGAAATAAAGTGTCAGAAATATCAATTAGCCAATACGGAGAAGAACAGCTTTCATGGGAATATTCTTCGTTAGTGGGAGACTTTTATTTTTCTGTTACGCCACAACCAGTCAATGAACAGGTTACTGATGAGAAAATATATGAATTCATATGTGCTCGTCGAAAATCTTATGAGAATGCTTCGGATAATATTTATGATATTGAATGTTTGCCATATATAGATGCCTATAGTAAATCTGTCTCTTATACACATCTCCG
>URQG01000227.1 GCA_900549895.1 uncultured Lachnobacterium sp. | reverse complement strand
GATCAACATTGATGACCATAACCGGATACCTACGACAGATGGAAGATTGATTCGACGAATTGTCCGGGATGCGCGTACACGCGGAAATGATGCGCGCGAGACGATTGCGATGTGGCCATCAGTGCGACGCGGCGAAGAAAAATATATCTTCCCTTATCAGGAGGAAGCAGATGTGATGTTTAACTCTGCACTGATCTACGAGCTGAGTGTGATCAAACAGTATGCGGAGCCACTTTTGTTCTCGGTACCAAAGGATTGCGATGAATATTATGAGGCAAAACGTCTGTTGAAGTTTTTAGATTATTTCCTTGGAATGGAAGTGACGAATATTCCGATGAATTCGATTTTACGGGAATTTGTTGGTGGTGGTTGTTTCGACGTTTAAGCAGAAAGAAATTAAAAGCGTAAGCCAGACGATAAGCCGGGTTATGTCGTTGGGTGATCATCTATCTAGGACGACTGTCACCAATCGCCTCAAGCGACCTACCTAAAGCTGGCGGGCAACGTCATCGCTTTGTTTCGGTCTTGCTTCGAATGGGGTTTACATGTGCCCTCTCTGTTACCAGCGAGGCGGTAGTCTCTTACACTGCCATTCCACCCTTACTACTGAGGTATATCCGAAGGATATATCTCCTACGCACATGCCTTCCCCAAAGGGGAATTGCATGGCATGTGCTCCTTGTAGCGGTATATTTCTGTTGCACTTTCCTTAGAGTTTCCTCCACCGGCCGTTAACCGGCATCCTGCCCTATGAAGCCCGGACTTTCCTCACCTGCGGTCTTTCGACACTTGCAGCCGCGATCACCTGTCCTGCATAATGCATCGTTTACTATAACATATTTTATACGTTGAAGCAACTTCCACCAACAAACTCTCTTACAAGAGAACTCTGCATGATTCCTTCGGTCGGAAGTGGCAGGAAGTAATCAAGAAGCTTAAGAAGCCTCTTTGCCTCAAAATATTCGTCGCTCTCGCGCGGAATCTGGAACAAAAGCGGCTCCGCATATACTTTAAGCACAGCCGGTTCATACAGCAAAGCGGAATTGAACATCACATCCGCGCTATCCTGATAAGGGAAAATATTCTTTTCCTCCCCGCGGCGCACGGAACGCCACATCGCAATCGTCTCCTGCGCAGTCGTGCCACGTGTTCTTGCATCTCGCACAATGCGGCGGAGAAGACGGCAGTCCGTTGTCGGAAGAGGATTGTGTTCATCGATATTCAGCTGCGTAAGCGCCGAAATATAAACTTTAAACTTACTTGCAGCCGGAAGCGTATGGGACAGTTTGTCATTCAATCCATGAATTCCCTCGATGACAAGAATATCATCTTCGCCAAGCTGCAAAACATTACCACGGTATTCCCGTTGTCCTGTCTTGAAATTAAACGAAGGCATATCGACCGCTTCCCCATTCAGAAGCCTTGTCATATCCTCGTTGAACTGTTCGACATCCAGAGCATCCAGACTCTCAAAGTCAAGGTTACCGTCTTCATCCCTCGGACACAGACGACGATCCAGATAATAATCGTCAAGTCCGACCGGATGCGGCTTTAGGCCTTTTGCGAGAAGCTGTATGGATAACCGGTTCGAAAATGTTGTCTTGCCGGAGGATGACGGTCCCGCGATCATGACAAACTTCACATTGCCTCTCTCCGCGATCTGTGCCGCAAGTGCTCCGATCCGCTCCTCCATAAGCGCTTCCTGAAGCAGCACAATCTGTCCGCCTTTACCGGAAGCGATTGCATCATTCAATGCGCCGATTGTTCCCACACCAAGCATGCGGCTCCATTCCCGCGACTGCTTTAACGTATGGTATAATTTGGTGGAAGTCTTAAGCGGCTCCACTTTACTTCCGTCCTTGTTCGGGAATAACAGTACAAAGCCCTCCTCATACAGCTGCAGATCAAAGATCCCAAGATAACCGGTAGACGGAACCATATAGCCGTAAAAATAATCTTCCAATCCATCCAGCACATACAGATTCACACGCGAACTGCGGCGATAATGAAGCAGACGTTCCTTATCTTTCATGCCGCGATCACGAAAACGATACTCTGCTTCCTCCGTCTTAACGCTGTTCTTCTCAATCGGAATATCAGCTTCAACAAGACGCATCATCTCATCATAGATTGCATGCAGCTTCGCCTCGTCTATGGTATCATTTTCCAATTCACAGTAATATCCCTCACCGAGCGAGTAAAACACACGAACATGCTTCCCTTCACCCCAGAGATTTTCTACCGCTTTCTGCAAAAGAAGCGTCACACTGCGGCGATAGGTTCTCTTTCCGTCCCGTTCCGTCATGGTAAGGAAGGAAACGGTCGAACCATCTGCTACCTTCTTATTCAGTTCTCTCAGCCGTCCGTTGACATTGGCCAGAACGATACGATCCTTATAATTGTTCTGACTCTCCTCAGCCAACTGCTGTAACGTCATATCATCCGTGACAAGCACCTCTTCGAATAACCCAGGCGTTGTCTCAACGACTACATTATATTCCTGCATTCTTAATCGCCCCCAAAATGGTATATGCGGATTCGTTATATTGAAGTTCCTCCGACACTTCCGCAATACGTCTCTCAATCTTTTCGGACATGGTCTGCGCCTGAAGCTTTTGTAAAATCTGTGTAAGCTGCCGATGCTGTCTCACAAGAAAACGCCTGAGTACCGGATTTCCGTTGCGCAAAAGAAGCGGTCCATAGATATCACAGGCGACTTTCGTCTGTTCATTCATCTTCATCCACGCTTCATCTGCCTCAACATTTACAACGCGCATCATCGGATAGTATTTGCCATCCTCACAGATCATATCCTCATCAACAATCTTGTACTGATGTAATCTTAAATATTCTCTTACTTTGCGAATATCGGACTGTGGCTGCAGGATCAGTTCACTGGCCGTCTTACACACCTTTTCCCCTTCTGATAAGATGTGTATCACAAGCTCGCCGCCCATTCCCGCGATCAGGATCGAATCTGCCTCTCCTTCTCCCAACGCTGCCACTCCATCGGACAGTCTGGTCTGTATGTAGTCCCTCAACCGGGCAGATGCGATATTCTCCTGTGCACGGGCAAGCGGTCCTTTGTTAATATCCATTGCGATCGCACCGGTAATCTTTTGTCTCTGTACCAGCGCAATCGGAATATATCCGTGATCGGTTCCAACATCGGCAAGCACGCCGCCGGATGTCACCATTCCCGCCACAGCCTTCATTCGCTTGGATAGTTTTATCATCTTACTCTAAGTAGTCCTTCAGCTTGCGGCTTCTGCTTGGATGACGAAGCTTGCGAAGGGCTTTGGCCTCGATCTGACGAATACGCTCACGCGTAACGTTGAATTCCTTTCCTACTTCCTCAAGTGTTCTTGCACGACCATCCTCGAGTCCGAAACGAAGTGTCAATACCTTCTGCTCACGCTCGGTCAGTGTTCCAAGCACTTCCTCAAGCTGCTCCTTTAACAGTGTAAAAGCAGCAGCATCAGCCGGAACAGGCACATTGTCGTCCTTGATAAAATCTCCAAGATGAGAATCTTCCTCCTCACCGATCGGAGTCTCTAAGGATACCGGCTCCTGGGAGATCTTAAGGATCTCACGTACACGGTCTACCGGCATATTCATCTCTGCTGCGATCTCCTCCGGAGACGGCTCTCTTCCGAGTTCCTGAAGAAGCTGTCTGCTGACACGGATCAGCTTGTTGATTGTCTCAACCATATGAACCGGGATACGAA
>URQG01000226.1 GCA_900549895.1 uncultured Lachnobacterium sp. | reverse complement strand
CGTCGGTGTCACGCCGAAATCCATCGCAAGAAGTTCATTTCCGATTCGCGTTACCGCATCCTTCGGGATCATCTGCTGACCGACCGTGATGCGTTCCTCAAAATGGATCAGGTGCGGCGATGTAAAGCAGCCGCATTTCAGACCTGCCTGCGTAAATATATTCGTCAGAAACGCACAGGTGGAACCCTTGCCGTTCGTTCCCGCAACGTGAATAAAGCGAAGACCCTCCTGTGGATTGCCAAGTGCCGCAAGCATCCGTCTGGTCACTTCCACTCCCGGCAGGTTGCCGAACCTTCTGCTGTTCTCGATTTTATCTATAACTTCCTTGTATGTATACATTTTTCCTCTTTTGTTGCTATAATTTCTATTATATTTTTTTGAAAATGTGATATTCTTCTCATAAGAAATGAGTTTTACGACCGTACAGCTATTGTTCAAGCGGCTTGCTCGTTTCTTTTTTATTCTAAGTATATCATACCAAAAAACAGGGTCAATGTATAACTTCTCTTGTTATACATTGACCCTGTTTTGCAGTTACCTTATTAAGTGTTTGAGTTGGTTGAGATACTTCAAAGACAGTTTGGGGCAAATCTCAGAAGTATTTATATATGATAGCGCATTCTGTCGAATCTGCGGGCAACTTTGCGCGAATTACATCGTATATAACATGAACGATGTATGTTGTTTGTAGAAATTTGCGAAATCGTAGGGTATAATGAACGTACGGATTGCGAAAGGAGATTTCACATGAAGATTGCATTATGTGATGACGACGAAAAAGAATTAGCCGGTCTAAAAACGATGCTCCATCACTATGGCGCGAAGCACCATAAGCCGCTTACATATAAAGAATACACGAGCAGCGTGGAACTTGCTTCGCAGGCACCGAAGGAACGCTTTGACCTCTATCTGCTTGATATCATAATGCCGAGACTTACCGGCGTGGGACTCGCACGCGAGATTCGAAGCTTCGATAAGGCAGCATCCATCATCTTTCTGACAACTTCGCCTGAATTTGCCGTGGAAAGTTACACAGTCAAAGCGACAAACTATCTGATGAAACCAGTGCAGGAAGAGACTTTTTTTGCCGCGATGGACGATCTGCTTCATGACAAAGTCGAGGAGCAGGATCATTATGTCGTACTAAACAGTAAGATTGGTGTACACAAAGTCCGGTTGTCTGAAATTGTTTTTGTCGAAGCGCAGAACCGCAAAGTTATTTATTACACCAACAGCGGCGAACAGATTACCTGCGCGGATCTCTTTACTTCGGTATGCGACGAGTTGCTGCAGCACAGAGAATTCATTCTCGCACACCGTTCCTATCTCGTCAATATGAATTATATCCGCACGATCGGCGCAACCGATATGCAGCTGAGCAATGGCAAAAGCATTCCGCTCGCACAACGCCGCGTGACCGATCTCAAGAAGCACTATCTTGCCTTTCAGATGGAGGAGTAACTATGCCTGAACCAGCAATTGTTTTGGAACTGATCAATTATGCATTCGTACTATTCTTCGGAATCATTGTATCGCTTTATCTTGCCGATATCAGTTTCAGCGAGAACAAAGGGCAGTATGTTCTGACTATCCTTGTTTTCAGTTTTGCGCAACTCATCTTCTATCTTCTGATGGGAGAACCCATGCTATACAAATGCTATCCGTTTCTCATCCATATTCCGCTGATGCTTCTGATCCGGCTGCATTTTCACCGAAGTCTTCCGATCTCCGTGATTGCAGTGCTGGCTGCCTACCTGATGTGCACGCCACGCAAATGGGTTGGGACATTTGTTGCTTTCTTCTTTGATAACAATCCACTCGTTGCAAGCCTCGCATCAACCATCGTAACGATTCCTCTCCTGTACATTATCATCAAATTTGTATCACCTTATATCATTCGACTGAAATACGAAAGCCGCACGACACTATTGCTTTTTGTCATGCTGCCTCTCGCCTACTATATTCTTGAGTATGCATTTACGGTGTACACAGATCTGCTCTACACCGGTGGCGCTGTTGTCATCGACTTCATGGACAGTTTTATTGTTGTTTCCTTTTTTATTTTGTCGATGCTCTCACTCAAATTTTCCAGCGAAAAAAATAAGGCAGAACGTGAAAACATCCTGCTTACAACAGCCGCGATCCAGGCTCAGAAAGAGATTACCCAGCTTTCCGATTCCCAAAAGCAGGCTTCCATCTACCGGCACGATCTGCGGCACCATATGAATTTTATCCAGAGTTGCCTCGATGCGAACAAACCGGAAGATGCAACTGCCTACATTAACGAGATCTGTTCCGACCTTGAGCACAGCCACGTCATCCGTTATTGTGTCAACAACTCCGTCAACCTCATTGTCTCTTCTTACGCAGCCAAGGCTTCCGAGACACATATTCCGATGCAGATTTCCATTACCGCAACGGAATTTGCGCGTTTTCAGATTACCGACTTATGCAGCTTATTTGCGAACGCCTTGGAAAATGCGCTACACGCCTGCGAGCAGATGAATCCAAAATCCAATCGCTACATTACTTTAAAAGTATACGAAAAAAACTCGCAGCTATGTATCAATGTGATCAATAGCTACGAGCTTGCTCCGATTTTTGAAAATGAGATACCAATCTCCAAAACCAAAGGTCACGGCATCGGCGTGCAAAGTATGATCTCCGTTGTTGAAAAGTACCATGGTGTCTTTGGCTTCTTTGCCGATCACGGAGAATTCCGCTTTCAGGCTTCTTTATAAATATGAATTGGTTCCGCTTTCCGACCGTATCCTTTTGAGTGCGGATCCACCTCTATTGTATGACTTCTATACTGCCATAATCAGACCACCGTCATTGGCGTACATGCTGGATACCCCGGCAGTATTGACGATTACGATCTTTTTGAATTTAGCAACTTTCTCGATAGCTTCTTTGACAAACTGTGCACGCTCCGGGCAGTTGCAATGTGCGATTGCAAGAACACGATTCTCACAGTTCTTCGTCACTTTGAGCATATCTTCCACCATCTTGTTTAATGCCTTCTTCATTCCACGTGCCTGGCCCAGCTGCTGGATCATACCTTCCTTTGTTGATCCCATAACCGGCTTGATATTGAGTGTGTTTGCAACCAATGCCTTCAGATTACTTAAACGTCCGGCTTTGCGAAGCGTCTCAAGTGTCTCAAGTACAAAGAACGTATTCATAGAAGAAATATATTCTTCAACATGATCTACCACTTCGTCAAAAGAAGCTCCACTCTCTTCCATCTCCTGAATCTTAAAACCGATCAGCGTCTCTCCGATCGATGCAGACTTGGAATTAAATACATGAATCTGTTTGTTTTCCTCATGTTCCTCATTGTATAATTGCGCCGCAAGTACCGCACTATTATAGGAACCACTCAGTTTTCCGGACAGCGTAACCACATACACATGCCCCGCCTCTCCTTCAAAAGCATTCATATAACGCTCCGGAGAAGGACACGCTGATTTCGGACTGTGAATGCAACTCTTCACGCGCTGCAAAAAATCCTTTTGGTCAAAGGTCTCATCATCTGTAATATGATGTCCGTCTACTTCAATCTCAAGCGGGACGTTACAAAAATGTCCGTCACTTTTTAATTCTTCCGGTAATTCACCGCAACTGTCAATTACGATCTTATACATATGTCATCCTCTTTTCTATGATGCTGATTTATATGCTGTCTCTTATACACATCTGACGCTGCCGACGATCTTACGCGTGTAG
>URQG01000225.1 GCA_900549895.1 uncultured Lachnobacterium sp. | reverse complement strand
GATTATTTAACATTTATTGTATTATTGTTCGGATTATTCTGTGTATCCGGCAATATCAATCTGGAAGGTGATTTCGTTGGTTCACCGAGAATGAACACCGGTTTGCTTGCAATCGGAACACTTCTTTCCAGCTGTATCGGAACAACCGGAGCAAGTATGCCTCTTGTACGTCCGATGATCAAGATGAACTCATGGAGAAAGAACAAGAGCCACATTATGGTGTTCTTTATCTTCCTTATTTCCAATATGGGTGGATGTCTGACACCAATCGGTGATCCCCCACTTTTGATGGGCTTTATGAGAGGCGTTCCGTTCTTCTGGAGTATGCATCTGTTCCCGATCTTGATTTTTAATATGGTAATTATGCTTACCGTATTTTATTTTCTGGACCGCAGAGCCTACAGAAGAGATATTGCGATAGGTATGAGACCGGATATCTCAAAACCTAAGACCGAGTTCAAAGTCAATGGTCTTCACAATATTATTTTCATGGTAATGATTGTCACTGCTGTTATCTTAAGCGGCACGCTTCCGACGCTTCCGGCATTCCAGGACGCATCGGGAAATGTACTCGGTATTCATATTTTTGGAACGGTTCAGTTAAGTTATCCGTCACTGATCGAGATCATTATTATTTTGCTGGCAGCATTCCTGTCATTCAAGACGACAAAGTCGGAAGTAAGAACCAAGAACCACTTTACGTGGGGCGCAATTGAAGAAGTTGCGGTATTGTTCATCGGTATCTTTATTACGATGCAGCCGGCACTTATGATTCTTAAGGCCAAAGGAGCTGAACTTGGACTTACCAATCCACTGGAGATGTTTTGGGCAACCGGTGCACTGTCAAGTTTCCTCGACAATACACCGACCTATCTGGTATTCCTGACAACAGCAGGAACACTTGGAGCAACAAGCGGTATCACAACAACCGTTGGAACGATCGCTGTCAAGATGCTGATGGCTATCTCATGTGGTGCAGTATTTATGGGTGCTAATACATACATCGGAAATGCACCGAACTTTATGGTTAAGTCCATTTCGGATGAGAACGGTATCAAGATGCCTTCATTCTTCGGTTACATGTTATGTTCACTGAAGTTCTTGATTCCGGTATTTATTATTGACACATTGGTGTTCTTTTTGTAGGAGGTAGAAGACTATGAAAATTGATCATGAAAAAAGTCTGCAGTTAGCTACCAGAATCTACGAACTGGATGCTAAAGTATATAAGTCTTCCGGTTCGGAACTGGGACGTACGCTTTCCGGTAACCGTAAGCGTACCATTGAGGATCTTGCCTTTTTGATCGAGAGAAATCCTCAGGGACACATCCTTCGTAGTGAGTTGGCCTTAATCGGTAATATGGCAAGAACGATTCGCGATAAAGACCTTCGCCACGAGATGATGGTGGAGTACAATGAGATCTATGAAGAGATTATGGCGATCCCGGAGAGCTTCGGTTCGGTCGATATCGTCGATCAGGATCTGGCGGATATGAACTCTTCCATCTTAAGTAAGAAGTTCTCGGATGAGGATCATCTGGTTATCTGTATCAGCCGTTCCAGCGGTAGTGCGGGAACCGACATCGGATTCGCCTTATCCGAATCCCTGCACATCAACTACTATGATGAAGCGGTATTAAACCAGATCATCACACGTAGAGATGAGAAGAAATTCGGTGCGGATATCGAGAAGACGAGTTCTTTCAGCCGCTATCACGGTCTGTCCAAGCAGGATGCTTTGTTCTTTGAACAGAGTGATCTCATCTGTGAGCTTGCCAAGAAAGAAGATATGATCGTGATCGGACGTTGCGCCGACGTTGTCCTGACCGGACAGCATATTCCACACATCAGTATCTTTATTACCGCTCCGTTTGCGCAGCGTGTAAGCCGTATGATGGAAGTCAAGAATATGGACATCAAGCAAGCGATCTCCATGATCCGCAAGATGGATCATAAGCATCAGAATTACTATCATTCTTATACCGGAAAGCATTGGGGCGATGCGATCAACTACGATCTGTGTATCAACAGTGCATGCTACGGTATCGAAGAGTCGGTAGAACTGATTGAGCGTCTGATCAACCGTCAGGCAAAGAATAAAAGTAAGAAAGAAGATAAGCAGTAATTTTTGAAATCGATGAATTTTGAAAGATTTCAATGATTTTATGTCATTACAATCTGCGTTATCGAACCAAGAACTTGGGAAGTTCGTGATAGACTTCCTGAGTTCTTTTTGCTTATAATAAAAACGGAAAAAATTTGTAACGAATCGGATATTTCTCCGTCTAACTTATGAAATCGGAAAGGAGGTGAGTGACCATGAATGCCGAAAAAATATACCATACCTATTTTATGCAGGTATACTCGTTTGTGATGAATATCGTAAAAGACCCGGGACTTGCGGAAGAAATCACACAGAGTACCTTTTTTAAAGCGATGACTGCCAAGTCGGACTTTAAGAAAGAAGCTGCGGAATACACATGGCTGTGCTCGATTGCAAAGAATCTCTGCAATGATCATTTCCGTAAAAGCAAAAGGATTTCCGATGCGTCCGATGACATCGAAATTTTCAGTGATTACACTCATGTCGAGGACGATTTTATAACAAAAGAATCTTCTTTTGCGATACATAAGCTGTTACATGAACTCGAGGAACCATATAAAGAAGTATTTGAACTTCGGGTGTTTGGCGAGTTGTCATTTGCGGAGATCGCAGAGATCTTCGGACGTACCGAGAGTTGGGCAAGGGTCACTTACCACCGAGCCAAACTCAAAATTAAGGAAAGGATGGATTAATATGAAAAACGTTTCGTGTGAAATTATTCAGGATATACTGCCTCTGTATCATGATCATGTGTGCAGCGCCGCGAGCTCTGCAATGGTCGAGGAACATTTAAAAGATTGTGCTGCGTGCACCAGAGTGCTTGCGGAGATGGACGACGATAAGATCGAAGCCGATCTGTTGTCAGAAACGCATGACATCTTAAAAAGGCATGAGAAAAAGGAGCGCTCCATTGCATTCAAGACCGGAATCGTTATAGCAGGTATTCTGATCCTGCCGGTGATCATCGTGCTGATGCTGACGCTGCCGGGATATTCCGATTTCAAGACCGATGCGGTGCTGATCGCCTCCATGCTTCTTGTGGCAGGACTTACCGTTGTGCCGCTTGTATCTACAAAAAAGAAACTTTCAAAGACGATCATTTTCTCGACGATCGCATTGCTTTTGGTTATTTTCTTTACGGAAATGTTCTTTGATAACGGAGGCATTTTGCGGTTCGCGGAGATTGCTTTCTCGACGGTATTCGGACTGTCCTTGCCGCTGTTTCCAATCGTGGCTTATCAGGCGGATCTGCCGGAAACGTTTAAGAATCACAAAGGACTTTTGTGCATGATCTGGGACACGGTCTGGCTTTATCTGATGATCTTTGCATTTTGTATCGATTATCCGAATGCTATTCACGATCTGCTTGTGGTATCAAGCTTTTATGCGGCGGCAGCCTGGCTGATATTTCTTGCAATCCGCTATCTGCCTTGCAACGGATTTGTAAAAGCCGGAATTTTGATTGCTGTCTGTGGAGTCAGTCTTGGCATCGGAAATCAGATGGGATGGGTGCAACTGATGGATCGTGATCTTCATATGCAGATGGAAGTCGGGGCTGTTTTGATTGGACTTGTCTTTGTTTTCGTTGGAATGGTGTCGCATTTGAGAAAGAAATAATATAAGCGATTGCGAAACTCCTGTGGCGGCGTGCTCCGGCTGGGCTGACCCGGT
>URQG01000224.1 GCA_900549895.1 uncultured Lachnobacterium sp. | reverse complement strand
GGCTCGGAGATGTGTATAAGAGACAGCCGTAAGTCGGGTGGTCCGTATATTCACCATGCGCCTCGATGCATTCACCCTCCGCAACATCAGAAAAAATGCCCACACAGGTCAGTTCTTCCTCATCGCAGATCATTACCATCACCGTGTAGCCATTGTCATTATTCCGAAATACAATGTGATCGACATAACCGCTTATTACTTCTTCATTACTCTGTTGCTTGTCCAAAGTATGTTCCTCTCTTTTTCGTACAAACTCTACGCTCTATTATGAAGCACAACGCGCGCTCTTTCAAGCCTGCTTTTAAAGTATTATATTCCTCTGCAAAAATCATTTTATGCAAAAAGCCTCTCTATCGGGGCATTCCGATAAAGAGGCTTCTAATCTTATGTTTATTCGCGGGTATCATAATCCCTACTCTGTCGTTGTAATATTTAAATTTCGTCGCATCTGCTCATAAAGCTGCTGCGTGAGGTTATCGCCAACCTGATCCACCACTTCATCCGACACGGTCTCGATCACCTGGTCCATATACAGATCCTTGTACTGTGACATTGTAGAATCTTCATCATCCGATGAAAATGAAGACTTCACTTCTTTTAGCATCTGCTCCACAAAGTAAGATTCAAAATCTTTGATAACGCCTTTTAACTCGTCCTCCGATGCGTCGGAAGAGACATTCTTGAGCGAATTCTGCAACGCATTACTCGAAGCAGCGCTTGCATCAGTCTTCGCGCTCTGATAATTCGAACTAATTTCTGAAATTCCTGATAAATCCATCTCCACTGCCTCCTTCTTTCAACATCACAATTATCTCTTAAGGTTGTTTGCGGTATCCAGCATCGAATCGGCAGTTGTGATTGCCTTAGAATTTAGCTCGTATGCTCTCTGCGCAACGATCATATTAACCATCTCATCCGCAACCTGCACATTTGATCCTTCCAGACGGCTCTGAATGACTTTGCTTCTCGTCAGTCCCCGTGTCGCACCTTCCAGTAATGCATTACCGGATGCCGGTGTCGCCTGCAGACGGCTCGAAGAAAGCTTCTCAAGTCCTGCCGGATTGTTAAACTGATAGATTCCGAATGACTGATTCAGTGGAATCACCTGACTGGTTGTCGGATCACGGTATGCGATCGTTCCATCCTCCGAGAATACCATGCTCTCTGCATTCACATTCCGTGGAACCATGATCTCGTTTCCTCTGGAATCAAGGACCGGATATCCCTCCTGATCGGCAAGGATCGTTCTTCCGGCAGCATTCAGGCTCCATGTAAAATTACCGTTTCTTGTATAATAGGTATTTCCGTCCGCACCACGCACAGCGAAGAATCCGTTTCCTTCGATGGCAAAATCCGTCTTGCTGTCACTTTCCAGCAACGCTCCCTGCGTATACATAGAAGTCGTGGCTGCCACTCTCGTTCCAAGACCGACCTGTGCCCCGACCGGCTTCTGTTCTCCGTTGGCCGATGTCGTTTTCGTCTGAAGTGTCTGATACAATAACGACTTAAACTCAGTACGCTCCGTCTTATATCCGTTTGTATTTACATTTGATAAATTGTTGGCGATCGTGTCTACATTTGTCTGTTCCGCAAGCATTCCGGTTGCCGCGGTATATAATGCTCTCATCATAAGGCATATACCTCTCTGTTCCTTATATCATCACTGTCTCTATCCTGGCTTCCCTGCCCAAATGCGGAAGACCGCATATTCCATCACATTTTCAAATCATTTACTGCACGCGGCCCACATTATTGACTGCGCGATCCAATGTGCTGTCAATCGATGTGATCACTTTCTGTCCCGCTTCATACGCACGCTGGATTGTGATCATATTGACCATTTCCTTAATGACATTTACATTGGATGTCTCTAATACTCCTTGCTCCACATTGGCATCCGTAGCAATACGGTTTCCTCCGTCCAGCAGATTGTACATATTCTCTCCGTACTTCTCAAGATAATCATAATTATCAATGTCAACCATTCCAAGTGTTCCGACGATCTGATCATTCTGCATGATATATCCAAGCTTATTTACGCTGATCGTTGCATTCGGATCAACCTGAATCCGGTTACGCGGATCCGGATCTCCATTCATCGCTCCGGTCGCATTCAACACATAATCTCCGTCCTTCGTTACAAGATACCCTTCCGTATTCACGGTAAACGAACCGTCCCTTGTATATTTGACAGAAGTGTTTCCACTTTTATCGGTAAAAGCAATTGCAAAAAAGCCCTTGCCGTCAATTGCAAAATCTGTTGTATTATCGGTTACTTTAAAGCTTCCCGAATCATAATCCGTATAGACCTGTCCAAGGTGTACGCCATAAGTAATCTCTCCCAGTTTCTTCGGAAGATAGGCATTCGAAGAATCCTTCAGACGAAGTGACATCTCATCCGCAAACGTACGCGAAGTTGTGCCCTCCTTCTTATATGCTGTTGTGTCCGCATTGGCCAGATTGTTCGCCAGAATATCCAGGCGCTTCATCTCATTGACCATACCGGTATGTGCTGTATATAACCCTTTAACCATATGACACCTCTGCTTCCAACCTACACTTCATATTGTATATCGGTCATTTATATCATATCTTAACCCAAAGATATGAATAAAAAGTGAAAAAAGTGCGCAAAATCTGCGCACTTTACCCATCCATTAATCGTCGTCTCTCTTGCCTGCAAGAAATTCTACATATTTTCCGGTTCCGATTGCCACGCAGGTCATCGGATGTTCTGCTGTCATTGTATTGATTCCGGTTCTCTCCTCGATCAGTTCCTCAAGACCGCGCAGTAATGCGCCACCACCGGTCAGTACGATTCCGCGATCCGCAACATCGGCAGCCAATTCAGGCGGAGTCTTCTCCAATACGGAATGTACGGCTTCTACGATCTGTAATGTCGGCTCTCGGAGTGCTTCCTCTGTCTCCTCGGAACTTACCGTAATGGTTCTAGGAAGTCCTGTTACAAGGTTACGTCCGCGCACATCCATTGTCTCATTCTGAGCAAGCGGATAACAGGTACCGATTTTAATCTTAATATCCTCTGCAGTACGCTCACCGATCAGAAGATTATGTTTCTTACGCATATAGCGAACCAACGCTTCATCAAAATCATCTCCGGCGATCTTCACTGATGTGCTGACAACGGATCCGCCCAGAGAAATGACGGCGATATCCGAAGTACCGCCTCCGATATCTACGATCATATTTCCACATGGTCTGGCAATATCAATTCCGGCTCCGATTGCTGCAGCGATCGGCTCCTCAATGATTTCCACTTCACGGGCACCAGCCTGATAAGTAGCATCCTCAACGGCCTTCTTCTCGACCTCGGTTACGCCACTCGGTACACAGACACTGATACGTGGTTTACGAAAGCTCTTCTTGCCAAGTGCTTTCTGAATAAAGTACTTGATCATTTTCTCGGTAACAGTGTAATCAGAGATCACCCCCTGACGAAGCGGACGAACCGCAACAATATTGCCCGGTGTACGACCAAGCATCAGGCGTGCTTCCTCGCCAATGGCTTTAATCTTATTTGTATCTCGGTCAAAAGCCACAACAGACGGCTCCTTTAAGACAACTCCCTTGCCTTTGATATATACTAAAATACTCGCAGTACCTAAATCAATTCCGATATCTGATCCGATCATTCCAAAAATGCCCCTTTCTGTCTTACTGTTATCTATCTGTAACCTGGTTTCACACAGGCGCAAAACCGCAGTTAATCATATTTTGTGCATACAGTAACATCTGTCTCTTATACACATCTCCGAGCCCACGAGACGC
>URQG01000223.1 GCA_900549895.1 uncultured Lachnobacterium sp. | reverse complement strand
GCACAAAAGCATTTAAAATTAGTTTATAAAAATTTTATTTTTTCACAAAAGGGGGAATCGATATGCTATTTCAAATCTACGGAAGTGCTTCTTACTGGCAGCTTCTCGGTTGGGTCATGGTCTTTGTAGGACTCATTCTTGTCAACGAAATTGCACGTAGGACAAAATTAGGAGGTATCTTAACACTCGTTATTTTACCGGCAGCCTTAACCGTATATTTTATCGCCATCTATATCGGCGCTGCAAACGGTGCAAGCTGGGCTTTAAACAACCCGACTTATGTTCACATGAACAGTTGGTTTCACTATGCGAAGCTATATGCCGCAACATTCGGCTGTATCGGTTTCATGATGCTCAAATACAAGTGGAGCATCGGCAAAACAGAATGGTTTAAAGTTTATCCGTTCTTAATCGTAGCGATCAACATTCTTATCGCTGTCGGATCTGATCTGGAATCCGCAATCCGCGGTGCGATCGCGCTCCAAGAAACCGGTTCCAGCTGGTGGCTTTCTTCGGAAGGTGTATGGCTCTACGGTGGATGGTGGAACGTTGTCAACGCGATTGCCGGCGTACTCAACATCTTATGTATGACCGGATGGTGGGGCATTTACTCATCCAAGAAGAAAGATGATATGCTTTGGCCGGATATGACATTCGCATTTATCGTTGCATATGATATCTGGAACTTTGAATATACCTATAACAACCTGCCAACACATTCATGGTACTGCGGTCTTGCCCTGCTCCTTGCACCTACCTTCGCCGCAATGCTTTGGAACAAAGGAGGCTGGATCCAGAACCGTGCAAACACGCTTGCATTATGGTGTATGTTTGCACAGGTATTCCCACTGTTCCAGGACAACAGCCGCTTCTCGGTTATCCCTCGCATCTATGCAGACGGATATGTGGATAAGAACGTACATCCAACCCTCGCAGATCCTACCGCTCAGGGTGTGATCGCGATCGCAGCACTGGCAGCCAATGTCATCGTCTTCGGTGTGATCATCAAACGTTCAATCGAGCAGAAAAAGAATCCGTACAAAAACGAAATCTGGAAGGGAACCAGAGATTACGAACTCGCTATGGCAAGAGCGGAGGAACAGAAATAAAATACAATCTTTCACAAAAGCTGCCCGTTTTCATATGGGCAGCTTTTTTTGTTTACGCCAACAAAAAAATGCATTAACATGGAAGTGGAGTTTATACAATAGTACAAAAGAAGAAAGGGAAAACGCATGATATCATGTCCAAACTGTGGCGGTAATCTCAAATTCGATATTGCCTCCCAGCGTCTCGCCTGCGAGCACTGTCATGATCAATTTGATCCTTACGCTTTCGACTCTAAGACAAGTGACGCAGAAGAAGAAAAATCATACGAAAGCAACTATGAGGTAACGATTTTTACCTGCCCGCAATGTGGCGGCGAAATTCTAAGTACCGATAATGCAGCTGCAGGTTTCTGTAGCTTTTGCGGAGCATCAACCATTCTGTACAGCCGTATTTCTCACGAAAAGCGGCCAAACTACATCATTCCGTTCAAGAAAACAAAAGAAGACTGCAAACAGGCTTATTCGGCCAAAATGCGACATGCGATCTTTGCTCCGAAAGAGTTAAAGGATCCAAAATACATTGACAGTTTCCGCGGAATCTACATGCCCTATTGGGCTTTCTATCTGACACAGAAGGGTGACTTCTCTCTTCCGGGTCATAAAGAATACCGCCGTGGTGATTACATTATCACCGATCACTACCGGTTAAACGGTCACGTGGATGCTTACTATAAGGGTCTTTCCTACGACGCATCTTCTTCTTTCTCCGATAACATCAGCGAGCAGCTTGCCCCTTATGAAGTCAAGGGAATGAAGGCTTTTACCCCGGCATATCTGAGTGGATTCTACGCCGATACGGCAGATGTGGATTCTTACATCTATCAACCGGATGCCGAAGATATGATCTATGACCAGACAGAAAAGGAAATGAAAAAAGTGCCGGCTTTCCGTTCTTACCAGATGGGAGATAACGGAACCACTTTCAAGACCGGAATCTTTAGCCCGAAAGTAGAATCCATTGACAGCGCAATGTTCCCGGTATGGTTTATGTCATACCGCAAGGATGACCGTGTTGCATATGTGACGGTCAACGGACAGACCGGAAAAGTCGTTGCCGACATTCCGGTCGACCCAAAGAAATATATATTGGGATCCGTGCTCCTTGCAATACCGATTTTTATCCTACTGGCACTTTTTGTTACACTTATGCCGACAACGCTTCTTGCGGTATCTTCCGTTTTAGCGATCCTGTCCGCTATGTTTTACGCCGGTGAATTATCCAATATTGCCAGAAAAGATTCCGGCGGCGATGATCGCGGAATGCTTTTCCGCCAACAGGCAAAGTCCAAAGATATCCGGCAGGGCGATTCCAATTCTCAAACGAATCCTATGCCCGGAACCGTCGCGAACAATGTGCAGACAGACTTTGTACCTGTAGATACCGATACGCATCACAATCCGCTCGTCTTCGGTATGTCCATTGTACTGTGGATCGAATTTGCAGCAGCAATTATATACAAGTTTTTCTCGCTTGGTAATGCATCCTTTGCAAAATATTCTGTGATCGCATGGTGTCTGATTACCGGAGCGATGGCGGTCACACTCGCGATCGGTTCCGGCAAGACGAATAAGTCTCCTTCCAAAAAGAGCGCAAGAGGATTCGTCTGGACCGGTATCGCTGTCATTTTAAGTACCGCGATCGCGATTCTTCATCCGGTATCCGACCTGTTCTATTACGGATGTATTATTCTTACATTAATCGCAATAGGCCTATCCTTTGTGGATATTATTGGGCACTATAATATTTTATCAACACGTCGGCTGCCACAGTTCGACAAAAAAGGAGGTGATGACCGTGCGTAATTCCATAACCCGAATCCATTTTCGCTTCAGACATGCTGTGTGCGCACTGGTGATCATGCTTCTTGCCATACTGCAAGTGGCACCGGCTTGCGCAGCCGTAACTGAAACCAACAGTGACACGGATTATAAGATGATCATTGACGATCAGGCGGGTTACTTCTCGGATGATGAAATCGATGATCTTACAGATGTTATGACTCAAATTACCGACTACAGCAATGTTGCAGTCCTTACGACGGAGTCACACAGCTATTCATCGACCTCACGTCTTGCCGAAGCATACAGTGATGACAACTTTGGGGCTTATACAAACCGCATCGTTTTCGTCATTGATCGCGATCTCAACGAGATCTATCTGGACACCGGCGGAAAAATCCGGCGTACCATTAATTCGTCACGTGCGACTTCCATCACAGACAATACCTACGTCTATGCAACCGCATCATACGGTCGTGATTATTACACTTGTGCGTATAAAACGATGGAACAGGTTCTGACGCTCCTTGAAGGTGGACGTATCGCAGAGCCAATGCGCTATATATGCAGTGCATTACTTGCGATCATTATCGCATTAATGCTCAACTATTTCATTGTGATGTTCTACTCCCGTTCCCGTAAAGAGAGTGCAAAAGAGATTCTTGGCGGAATCTATTCCGATGTAAAGATCACCAATCCTAGTACCGCATTTGTCAATCAGACCAAGCGGTACAGTCCTCCAAGTTCCAGCGGCGGCGGAAGTTCCGGCGGCGGTGGAAGTTCCGGCGGCGGTGGAAGTTCCGGCGGTGGTGGTCACTCAGGCGGCGGCCACTCGATTTAAGAGAATATTTAATCTCTGTCTCTTATACACATCTCCGAGCCCACGAGACGCGTAGTAATCTCGTA
>URQG01000222.1 GCA_900549895.1 uncultured Lachnobacterium sp. | reverse complement strand
CTTCGTATTCTCGTGTGATCTTTTCAAATTCTCGAATAAATGATTTAATCTCAGTTTTAGAAACTTTCAGTAATTTCAAGTAATAACAAATGAGAATAATATAGTCACCAATAGTTTTGAAATTTATGTAAGGCATTCCCATTTCTAAAATCAGACACTGTTTCATTGGTCTGGATGGATCCATTTTTTTGAAACGGGTATCGTATACTACATCATTATGGGCAATAGCATTTCTCAGATCCTTTAAGGCATATACATATTTATAAAGCAATTCCCGATAGGTATCACTGGATAGATTTATGCCGATTGAACGGGATACTTTTTCACGCATATCAATAGTCAGACAGGAAAGTAGATAACCAAAATCGCCCATAGTAAGAATTTCGAAAATTGCCCAAATTGGAACCTCATTATAGTTGACATTATTATAAAAATGGGTGATTTTAGGGTTCTCTTTGCGGTATGCAGCGGCTATGGCATTTTGTATGGAACCTTGAAGATTCAGTTTGTTATTTTGGTATTTCTTTTTTATATCTTCGCGAGTTCCAGCCGGAGCATTTTTGTAACTGCTGATTGCTTTATCATACATATCATAGACACTGCTTGAATCTATTTCTGTCATAATTGTGTTTAATGCAATATTTTTAAGGGCAGTTTCAATAAACATCATTTTTCCATATAAAAGAGACTTTAGTTTTGTGTCATTGAAGTGCTATACTAACTCTGATGATGCCTCAGGTATGAGAGAGATTTCGGAGAAGGAGGCTGCTGAGCTTGGTATAGATCTTACAATGATAAAGGTCTGTAGAAGATTTAGGCATCTTGCGAAATTAGACAGGCTACGAATTGATATGACTGAGCATCGTAGTGGTTTAAATAAGCACTTGTTATTCAGACAGATGCTAACAGTAAGTAGGTAGCGGATTTTGCATTAATCACTTTTGTACAGTCGCTAAATCTGACAGATAATCAAAGGCATGAATTAATTAGCCTGTTAGATGATAAGTACAGAGTCTCAAGTATAATGGCTATTGCAGCTGGAAATTTAAGTATCTAAACAGGTGAAAAATAATCGTGTAGAATGGAGTAAGGTATGGTTGTCAGCACTTTTTTCAATTTTGATGGGAGTGATATCTTTGTTTGTCTGTATTATGTTATAGTAATATTTATAGCTGGAGCATGCGTTCTGACAGAGAATGCAAATATAAGACAACTGAGAAAAAAGCAGGTGTTACAGTATGATGTTGTACTTGTGCAAAAGCAACCAGTGATTGAGACGGAGTCTTATGGCGCTGAAAATATCCGGGATACGAAGCGGTTTTACCCAATATTGGGAAGGGATGTACATTCGGGATATGAGAGTACGTGTTTCCTTTCAGAAGAAGACTATAAGAAAAGAGAAATTGGTGACACGATAACAATGACACGATTTATATGGAAGTAGGGAATGATTGCTGATGTATCCATTGCATTTTCTGGGGTAGTAGCATCAAGTGTATTGATTACAAAACGTAGATCGCATTCTAAATGAGATTTTCTTATATGATCTCTCGGAAGGGAAATATAAAAAAAGATCTGGCGATTATGTTTAACCACGGAGATATCGGCGAAATTGTCTGCAGAGGATACGAAGATGATGAACGGAGATTCCGCTCGTTATTTTTAAATACAGGAGCATAATGTGATGAAAAAGATGTATTTCCTTAAAGGTAGAAAAGAGGCGGTTATCGATCGACTGACCTATATGAGTAAACATAGACAGGAGTATCTGCAGGATAAGGAACATGGCATGATAACGCTTCAGTTCAAGCAAGGCATGCCGGTGATTCGTTTCTCATCAGGCAGGGTAACGTCATATTGGGATTTTTCTTTTGATGGGAAAAAGATGACCGTGCAGCGAAGGTGTTCTTTATCTGATAAAATTATCTGGGGAACATTTTTGATTATAGATTTGTTTATTTTATATTTGTTCAGACAGTCGATATGGCTGGGGCTGGCATGGTTTTGTGCGTTGCTGTTACTGGAAGTATTACCGTTCTATGCGCTGGAATCTTGTGTTACTTTTAGACATGTGAAAATGTTTGTGACTCATTATCTGGCTGATTATATAGGGGAAAGCGAGGAAATCTACGAAATGTAAAAGTTAATGAAAGGTTTGTGCCTGATTCTGGCACTGTTCATACTAGTGTGTGATTGCGGAATAGAGACCTATGCCGATGCGTGGGATGGGAGGAGCGAGACAACATTATGTGGAGTACGATTTTAAAGAGAATGTGCTGGCTCCATTAGACGAAGTAAAAGTGGTTGATGGGAAGGTTGTTCCTAAAAAAATAGAGTATACAATGATGGAGAAATAGAAAATGATTATTGCGATTGTAATAGGCGTCTCATGTCTGTTCTGGATCATAGCTGCCATATTGTTTGTATGTGCAAAAGGTGTGGATCGCAGGATTAGTGAGTCGAAGAAAGACTGCGTGGAGAAGACGACTGCGACAGTTGTGGATGTGGAAGAAGTCTACAAGAGAAATGTGGATACCTATAATTACACATGGTATCCCGCATACGAATTTTATGTAAATGGCGAACGGGTAGTACAAAAGAGTGTGATTGGAACAGAAAAAAATTCTGTTCAAACAGGGCAGCAGACAATCTTATATTATAATCCGGAGAATCCACATATGATATATGTTCCGGCAGAAAATCAGACGTCTGTATCGACGATCCTGAAAATAATAGGGATTGCTTTTGTGATTTGCGGATGTTTAGCGGGAATCATTGGTTTCGTTGTGTCTAAGAATATGTAAACATATAGCGTGAGATATTTACGGACAGATGATACAGGTTCTGATAATATAATTGAGATTAAGAGGGCAATGATTGTATGCTAAATTTAATTTATCAAAAAGCAAGGAGGGATTTGATATGACATTGTACTACAAGAACTGAGATCGTATTACAACAAAGATTGACGTTGATTATAAGACCAACACAGTTACAAAATCTGTAAAAAGACGTATGGGCGTTTGGAGGGTGATTATTACTCCCTTGAATTTGCATAATTCGGAAAGTTTGGTGATCATTTATGGAAATGAACAAAGATTACGATGGCGGAAGGCTTTCCGCACCCTTTTTGCGTTCTGTAGAATTAGATTTTGCGTATGAGTGAGTATTGTTGAATGCATGAATAAAAAAATGTTTATTGAAAACCGCTAATGTTTTACTTTGACTGTAAGCGCTGAACTTAAATAAAATTCAGTATAGGGATATAGATATTATCTTATTGATCAGACGATGGGAAGGAATACAAAAGGGAATGTATCGATTGAAAGTGCAGCATATATTGTATTTGATAGCAGTAGTGTTTGGTGTAATTGGCTTTTTGAATTTTCAGAGCTCTATGCGTACATCATCCTATGAGAAAGTATCTGGCTACATAACGGATGTAGAGGAAACATCAGAATTGACGAAGGCAGGATATAAGCCAAGATATAATTATATTATTCATTGGTTCCGTGATGGTGAGGAATATCAACGAGCTGTATATGAAGCATTATCGGAGCCGGATGAGTCCGCAACAGAGTTTTGGGCAAGCCTGGATAATACAGACGCTATAGCTTCTGAACCGGCGGGTATTCGGACAGAGGCTTATCTGAACTGGCTGGTTGCCGCTTTGAGTGCGATCCTGGGGGGGATGATAGATGCCAGAAATACCAGGAAAACGGGAAAAAACAGAAGCAGACGTAGAGATGAAAGGGAAAATGTGCAGATTCTATGGTCAGTTGTTGCATTTTGCATGGCTATTGGTGTTGCTATTACA
>URQG01000221.1 GCA_900549895.1 uncultured Lachnobacterium sp. | reverse complement strand
TCTACACGCGTAAGATCGTCGGCAGCGTCAGATGTGTATAAGAGACAGTGATAAAATGTCTTACGATATCACTATGAAAACTATAGGAGGGACATTAGTCTATGGATTATAAGCAGGCATATGAGAAGTGGTGTAACGACCCATATTTTGATGAGGCAACCAGAGAAGAGCTGAAGGCTTTGGCGGGAGACGAGAAAGAAATAGAGGATCGTTTCTATCGTACACTTGAGTTTGGTACAGCCGGACTTCGCGGCGTCATCGGTGCCGGAACGAACCGTATGAATGTATACACTGTTCGTCAGGCAACACAGGGACTGGCGAATTATATTCTTTCACAGAATGGACAGAATAAAGGCGTAGCAATCGCCCATGATTCCAGATTGATGGCAGACGAGTTTACGGATGCAGCAGCATTATGCCTTGCCGCAAACGGAATTAAGGCCTATGTATTCAAGAGCCTTCGTCCGGTTCCGGAACTGTCGTTTGCGGTCCGGGAACTTGGATGTATTGCGGGTATTGTAATTACTGCGAGCCATAATCCAAGAGAATATAACGGATATAAAGTATATTGGGAGGACGGTGCACAGGTTACACCTCCGCATGATACCAATATTATGGATGAGGTTGCCAAGGTGACTTCGTTTGACATGGTTAAAACCATGGATAAGGAAGAAGCGGTGAAGGAAGGTCTTTATGAGATCATTTCCGATGAAGTGGATGAAAAGTACTTCGCTGAGCTTCGTAATCTGTCCATTCATCCGGAAATCATCAAGAAGATGGCGAAGAATATTACCATCGTCTATACGCCGCTTCACGGAACAGGATTGGAACCGGTCAAGAGAGTGCTTAAGGATCTTGGCTTTGAAAACGTATTTATCGAGCCGCAGCAGGCGGTTGCTGACGGACATTTCCCGACAGCTCCTTATCCGAACCCGGAGAATCCGGATGCATGGGAACTGGCACTGAAACTGGCGAAGGAAAAGGATGCGGACCTTGTACTGGCGACTGATCCGGATGCGGATCGCCTCGGTGTATATTGCAAAGATACCAAGAGCGGAAAGTATGTAACCTTTACAGGTAATATGTCAGCGATGCTGATCGCAGAATATATTTTAGGCCAAAAAAAGGCTAACGGAACGATGCCGAAGAATCCGGTTCTTGTTGAATCCATCGTATCAACCGATATGGCAAAGGCAATTGCGGCTGCTTACGGCGTAGAATTGGTTGAAGTACTGACCGGATTTAAGTATATCGGTGAGCAGATGCTTAAGTACGAGAAGAACGGCGAAAAGAACTATGTATTTGGTTTTGAAGAGAGTTACGGATGTCTTCCGGGAACTTATGCAAGAGATAAGGATGCACCGGCAGCAGTATGTATGCTTTGCGAGGTCGCTGCCTATTATAAGTCACAGGGTAAGACTCTCTGGGACGGAATGATCGAGATGTACGAGAAGTACGGTTATTATCGTGAAGGTATTGCAACAATGACCCTTAAGGGAATTGATGGTGCGGCACAGATTCAGGAAATTATGAACCGTGCAAGAAATGCCGCTCCTGCAAAAATCGGTAAATTTGATGTACTTGCAGTACGCGATTACAAAGAAGATACAAGAAAAGATTTGAAGACCGGCGAGGTGACGGCAACAGGACTTCCAAGCTCCAATGTATTATACTATGAGCTTTCGGACAATGCATGGTGCTGCGTACGTCCATCCGGTACAGAACCAAAGATTAAATTCTATGTTGGCGTAAAGGGAACATCTCTTGAAGGCGCGGATGCAGAACTTGAGGAATTAAAAGCACAGGTGCTTAAAACTTTCGAATAAGCGGTATGGATCAATGATGAAGATATACATATGTCCACAGTGTGGATGGCTTCGGATGGTAAGCAGACGCAAAGAGGTGGAGTGCCACCAGTGCGGCAATTCCGAGATGCGATTAACAAATCTGGATTTGGAGAAATATTCATCCATGTCCGAGGAAGAGCGCGTCAGCTATGCTGATGCCTGGCTCTATATACACAAGAAAAAATGTGTTAAGTTATCTGAGAAAACTTGACATGCAGCGTCAGCTCTCACCGAAGGTGAATCCCAATGAGCTGACGTTCACGTAAAAGGGTTAAATATTATGGCAAATAATAAGAATAGCAGAAAAAGAAGAAAGAAGAAGAAAAGCAAGAAGCTTCTGTTGTTTGTATTTGAGGTACTGCTTCTGGCAATCCTGCTTCTGGCAGCATATTTTGTCAGTATGATGAACCGGATCAAGTATGAGAATCTGGATGAATCCGAAGCTGGAATCAATAGTGATCTGGATGAAAATACGATTCTTTCGCTGGAAGGATATACGAATATTGCCTTGTTTGGTCTGGATAACCGAAGTTCCAACAATTATGATACCGGTAATTCGGATGTGATCATGATTGCAAGTATCAATAACGAAACGAAGGATATCAAGCTTGTTTCCGTTTATCGTGATACGTATCTGAGCATTGGTAACGGATCTTATCATAAGTCGAATGCTGCATATGCACATGGTGGCGCGAAACAGGCGGTACAGATGCTGAATTCCAATCTTGACCTGGATATCAAGGAATATGTCTGTGTCGATTGGGCCGCTATGGTTAAAGTGATCGATGACTTAGGCGGACTTGATCTTGAGATTACAGAAGGAGAGATGAATCAGATCAATAAATACAAGCATGACATTGATAAGGTGACCGGCAAGTCCACACCGAGTGTCACACAGTATGGTCTGGTACATCTTGACGGAACACAGGCGACAACTTACGCAAGAATCCGTAAGCTTGCCGGAGACGATTTTAAGCGTGCTTCCAGACAGCGTATCGTCTTACAGGCAATCATGGAGAAGGCAAAGAAAGCGGATTTTGCAACGCTGACGAATATCTGTAATTCTGTGATTGATGATATCTCGACAAGTTTATCCATCACACAGATTCTGGCACTTGCCAAGAATGTCGGTTCATACAGTATTAAGAGTACAACAGGATTCCCGTTTGAACTTACAACGGAGAACCTTTCGGGAAGTGGAGATACGGTTATTCCGGCGGATCTTGCAACGAACGTGAAGGAACTACACAAGTATATGTTTGATGATGACACATATGTATTGTCGTCTACCGTGCAGACAATCAGTGATGCAATCGTTTATAAGACGGGCATTAACGTTGACTCTGCGCTAATCAATACTTCGGATTACAATGAGACTGCAGGTGCAACCGGTACGGATGGAATTAAGAAGAGTACGGAGACAGAAACCGGCGTTAATTAAAATTAACAAATATAGTAGACCAATCACTCTGATTGGTCTATTATTATATAGATATGGGGTTACTATGAGACAGGATTAGGGAGGAAAGTGTTAACGTGAGATCAGATATTGAACAGAAAATCATTAGCACCGACCAGAAATATTTAAAGAAATTCATTGGCAGAGAGATGCCGGAACGACTTGAACAGCAACTTGAACATCTGGATTGGAATTATGTGGATATACTTCACAAGTCACCTCGTGAGAGAGGCACATTTGCACCTTTGGGAGCAATGGAGCTTGCGGAGATCAGGCATCATGAGGCGGAGTATAGAAAAGTCGGCCTTGAAGCAATTCGTGCCGGAAAAGTAGGTGCAATTTTACTTGCAGGCGGACAGGGAACAAGACTGGGCTATAATAAAGCAAAAGGATTGTTCAATATTGGTGTGAACCGCACACTGTATATTTTTGAACAGCTTTTTCACAATTTGATGGATGTGAAGAAAGCTGTCTCTTATACACATCTGACGCTGCCGACGATCTTACGCGTGTAGATC
>URQG01000220.1 GCA_900549895.1 uncultured Lachnobacterium sp. | reverse complement strand
GTAAGATCGTCGGCAGCGTCAGATGTGTATAAGAGACAGATATGGATGATGGGATTTATTCCACAGATGTTTTTCTCATTATTACTTGCATCATGGTTTACGGATTTAAGATTAAGATTAAAATGTTCAGGTTTTTTCAAGACAGTTATATATATGCCGAACCTGATTATGGCATCTGCATTTTCAATGTTATTTTATACAATATTCTCAGATGTAGGTCCTATTAATAATCTTCTTAATTCAATGGGACTTCCTACATACAGGTTTCTGGCGGAGGTCGCCGGAGCCAGAGGACTTATCGCACTTATGAATTTCCTCATGTGGTTCGGTAATACAACAATTGTCCTGATGGCAGGCATTATGGGAATCGATACAGGAATTATGGAAGCGGCAAGAATTGATGGAGCGAGTTCATTCCAGATATTCAGAAAGATTACACTTCCAATTATAAAACCTATCATGGCTTATACACTTGTAACTTCACTTATCGGTGGTATCCAGATGTTTGATGTTCCTCAGATTCTTACTAATGGTAATGGTAATCCGGACAGAACAAGCATGACTGCCATCATGTATCTGAATAAGCATTTGTATAGTAAGAATTATGGTATGGCTGGTGCACTGTCAGTTCTTCTGTTTATCCTTACAACAATCTTAAGCTTGATTGTATTTAAGGTAACAGGAAACGATAAGAGAAAGGGGTAATGAACTATGGCTAACACAACGAATAACGGAACGAAAAAAGGCATGGGCTTACATGCAAGACGTGTACTTGCCTATATTGTACTGATCGTTATCTCGTTCTTCTGCTTATTCTGGTTCTATGTGATGTTTATTAACGCAACCAGATCAAACGGAGAATTACAATCAGGATTTACAGCGATTCCAAGTACACATTTACTTGACAACTGGAACAATCTCATTAAGGGAACTTTACCGATCTGGTCCGGTATGTTTAACAGCTTGCTGATCTCAGCTTGCTCCGCATTACTTTGTACTTATTTCTCAACCATGACTGCATATGCGATTCATGCATATGAGTTCAAGTTAAAGAAATACATTTATCCGTTCATCCTGATGATTATGATGATTCCGACACAGGTTACCGCACTTGGATTTATCAAACTTGTAAATAAGATGAACTTAATGGATAGTTTTATTCCTCTGATCATTCCTACGATTGCATCTCCGGTTGTATTCTTCTATATGAAGCAGTACATGGAGAGCGCATTACCGATGTCACTGATCGAGGCTGCTCGTATTGATGGTTCCGGAGAGTTCCATACATTCAACAGCATTGTTCTTCCGCTTATGAAACCGGCGATCGCCGTACAGGCAATCTTCACATTCGTAAGCAGCTGGAATAATTACTTCACTCCTGCATTGATCTTACATGCAGATAAGAAGAAAACACTTCCAATTCTGATTGCACAGTTACGTGCTGCTGACTGGTTGAAGTTTGATATGGGTCAGGTATATGTGATGATCACATTCTCAATCCTGCCGGTAATCATTGTATATCTGATTCTTTCTAAGCACATCGTTCAGGGTGTTGCATTAGGAAGTGTTAAGGGTTAAAATTAAAACACGAAAGCCTTGTGCAATTCATGCACAAGGCTTTTCTTTTCCTACTTTCCATGTTATAATGTCCAAAGTATGTAGAATATCTGCTTTTGAATGAAGGAGTCAATTTGACGATGAACAGATCTTGCAAAGAACTCAAGCGCATCGCTCGAGAGAACTTGGGTGGACAATATCGAATTTCCATGGGAGCCATCCTCGCTTTAGGAATTATTCCTCTGGCGGCCGAACTCCCTTTTTCTATGCTACAAAACTCCGTACAGCCAATTGGACAGACGATTATATTTTATATTGCGGACTTTTTGATTTCGTTGATTACATTCTTATTGTCGGCAGGCGTCATTTATTTTCATCTGCATATTGCAAGAAGACAGAAACCGGCACTGGGGATGGTTTTTTATGCATTTAAAAATCATCCGGACCGCTTCCTGCTGGCAGGAATTCTTTTGACACTTCTCACGGTGCTGGCTGCCGTTCCGGCGGGACTGGGAATCCTTCTCTACTATATTACCGAGAAGAGTGTCTTGGCAATTGTTCGCCTTGGCATACTTGCAGCACTCAGCGTATTGCTGATTGCATTTGTTCAGCTGCAGTATGCGTTGACGGTATATCTCATGCTTGATCATGCAGAATCTGGTGTGATCGAAGCGCTTAGAACAAGCCGGAAAATGATGAAAGGCAATCGCAAACGTCTATTGTATCAGTTTTTTAGCTTCTTAGGTTTGCATGTGCTTAGTGTTTTAAGTATGGGAATCGGTTATCTGTGGGTATTGCCGTATCAGTTTCAGACAACAGCAAACCTGTATCTTGATATTACGGGAGAACTTGATTCTATGAATGAGCGTCAGAGCGCATCCCAGGAGCAAGGACAGCCATCCTTTCATCAATATATTTAGAACTATCACCCAGCGGAAATTCCGGTGGGTATTAGTATAAAAAATTAGGAGGAGTTACAAATGAATCACTCAAAAGACATCATTAAGGACGCCAGTGTCTTAGGCGTTCCAAAAATGCTGCTACTCGGTCTGCAGCATATGTTTGCCATGTTCGGTGCAACGATTTTAGTACCAATTCTGGTAAACGGCTATTTTGGAAGTGCTAATCAGGTACTTTCCGTACAGGTTACTCTGTTTTGTGCTGGTTTCGGTACTCTGTTCTTCCACTTATGTTCAAAGTTTAAGGTCCCTGCATTCCTAGGATCTTCCTTCGCATTCCTCGGTGGATTTGCAAGTGTTGCGAGCCTTGACACTGGAATCTTTGCCAACATGCCGGATTCCGAGAAGCTGCAGTATGCATGCGGCGGTATCTTTGTTGCAGGTCTTCTGTATCTGGTGCTTGCACTTATCATTAAGCTGATTGGCGTAAAGCGCGTGATGCGTTTCCTTCCACCGGTTGTAACAGGACCGATCATCATCTGTATCGGACTCAGCCTTGCACCATCAGCTGTAAACAATGCATCCACAAACTGGCTGATCGCAATCGTTGCACTGGCTGTTATCATTATCTTTAACATCTGGGGCAAGGGAATGTTCAAGATTATTCCAATCCTTCTCGGTGTTGTGATTTCTTATGTATTTGCACTTGCTTTACATGGACTTGGATTTACGAACCCGGACGGATCCGCAATCTTTGATTTCACAAATGTTATCAATGCATCTGCTATCGGACTTCCGCCATTCCAGCTCCCGAAGTTCAATATCACAGCAATCCTTGTTATGGCTCCGATTGCCATTGCAACTATGATGGAGCATATCGGTGATATGTCTGCCATCTCCGCAACCGTAGGCGAGAATTTTCTGGAAGATCCGGGACTTCACCGTACATTGATCGGTGATGGTCTTGCAACCTCTTTTTCTGCATTGATCGGTGGACCTGCAAATACAACATACGGTGAGAATACCGGTGTACTTGAGCTGTCCCGTGTACATGACCCGAAGGTTGTTCGTTTAGCTGCTGTCTACGCGATCATCCTCAGCTTTATTCCGAAGTTCGCAGAGATCATCGGTTCTATGCCAGCTTCCATCATCGGTGGTGTCAGCTTTATTCTTTACGGTATGATCTCCGCAATCGGTGTTCGTAACGTTGTTGAGAACCACGTAGACTTCACAAAGTCACGTAACCTCATTATCGCAGGTGTGATTCTTGTCAGCGGACTTGGATTCTCCAGCGGACTGACATTTAACATTGGTGGGACATCCATCACACTGACATCTCTTGCAATCGCAGCACTTGCTGTCTCTTATACACATCTCCGAGCCCACGAGACGCGTAGTAATCTCG
>URQG01000219.1 GCA_900549895.1 uncultured Lachnobacterium sp. | reverse complement strand
TACTACGCGTCTCGTGGGCTCGGAGATGTGTATAAGAGACAGCCTCTACTCCCTTATTCCTATGATCAAAAACTTCTGTCTATATAATACCATAGAATCAAAACAGACAAAAGGGAAGGAATGCGACTGACTGTATCAATTATGGCATTAAATGCCGCATCATTCCCTACGCAAAAGGAAAAGCCACTAAATTCTAGTGGCATTTCCGTTTTTGTCAATTCTGTATTTGTCGATCTGCTTCACTACCTTTTTGCTGCCTTTCGGTGCACATTTTGCTCCGGTCTTCGGATCAAAATAAAAAATCAGAAATCTACTTCCGTATCATAGTAACAGCACTTCAGCAGCTTCTCCATCTCTTCCTGACTCGGCTGTCTCGGATTGGAACCGGTACATGCATCAAGGATCGCATTCGCAGCAATCTCCGGCAGTCTCTCTAAAAATACCTCTTCCGGTACAAAGCCCTGCTCCGTCGGGTAACTGTCCGGTCCGTAATTCTTAATGCAATGCGGAATGTTCAGATCATCATTCATCTTGCGCAGATATGCGATGAGAAGCTGCACCTTCTCATCCAGACTGTCTCCGCCAAGTCCCATGAAATCCGCAATCTCACCGTAACGCTTCTTTGCCGTCTCATCCTTGGCATTGTATGCGATCACCTTCGGCAGATACATTGCATTTGCAGCGCCGTGGATAATATGTGCGCCGTAATCCGCAAACGCAGCACCGGTCTTGTGTGCCATCGAATGAACGATACCGAGCAGCGCATTGGAAAAGGCCATACCGGCCAGACACTGCGCATTGTGCATCGAATCTCTCTTATCCATATCCCCATTGTAAGAACCAACCAGATCTCTCTGGATCATCTTGATCGCATGTAATGCAAGCGGATCGGTAAAGTCACAGTTTGCGGTCGAAACATAGGCCTCGATTGCATGTGTCATCGCATCCATACCGGTATGCGCAACCAGCTTCTGCGGCATCGTCTCCGCCAGATCCGGATCCACGATTGCAACATCCGGTGTAATCTCAAAATCGGCGATCGGATACTTGATGCCTTTTTCATAGTCCGTGATAATGGAGAACGCGGTCACTTCCGTAGCCGTACCGGATGTCGAAGAAATCGCACAGAAATGCGCCTTGTTGCGGAGCGCCGGAATGCCGAACACCTTGCACATATCCTCGAAGGTAATATCCGGATACTCATACTTGATCCACATCGCCTTGGCCGCATCGATCGGCGATCCGCCACCCATAGCGATAATCCAGTCCGGCTCAAACGCCTGCATCGCAGCGGCGCCCTTCATAACCGTCTCAACGGAAGGATCCGGTTCAATCCCCTCAAATAACTGAACCTCCATTCCCGCTTCTTTCAGATACTCCTCCGCCTTCTGCAGGAAACCGAAGCGCTTCATGGATCCGCCTCCCACGCAGATCATAGCCTTCTTTCCCTTGAACGTCTTGAGTGCTTCCAACGCACCCTTTCCATGATACAAATCTCTTGGTAGTGTAAATCTCGCCATTGTAAAAACCCTCCTTGTAATTTGTAAGATTATGTATTGTCTGCTGTAACAGATACATGGGTATATTATACCACATTTTCGCTGCCGGGGGAATAGTACTATGCCGGCGGTGTCAAGATTGCATGCGGGGTAATCGAGGTATTTGCATTTAAACAATGAATGGCGTATGATTGCATTGGTAAAAACAAAAGGAGGTTTAGCCATGAAAATACAAACCAAACAAATTACAGTAACTGCAATCATGCTTGCGATCTGCATCATCAGCCAGTTCTTTAAGTCTCTGAGCGTGTATATCACCGGACCGATCGTCAACGCTGCACTGATCCTCACCGTCCTGTACGCAGGCACCGTATGTGGAATCATCCTTAGCATTATCACTCCGATTACATCCTTTTTCATCACAGGAACACCGATTATGGCAGTAATCCCTGCAATGTTCCCATGTATTATGGTTGGAAACATTCTCTTAGCCGTATCCGTCGGCCTCTTGCATGAAAAATGCGGTAAAAAAGCAGGACTGCCTGTATCGATCGTGATCGGATCGATTCTGAAGGCCTTATTTATGGGAATCCTGATCTCACTTATCATTCTTCCAACATACCTGCCGGTAAAAATGCAGCCAATGCTGCATGCATTACAGATTCAATTCTCTGTAACACAGCTTATTACCGCTTTGATCGGCGGCGTATATGCGGTCATCATTGCTGCAATACTAAAAAAGTAAATTCTTAACATAAAAACAGAGCGATGGAATGAAATCCACCGCTCTATTTATTTCAAACTACTTACAAGCCTTTGGAAACTTAAAGTTTGCTGCCTTATTATAATTTGTATATGTCTGTGTGGCAACTGCCTTTGTGTAACTGAGATTCACATCTGTTGCACCGTCCACACCCATGTCCTGCATCGACTGCGTCAGAATTGTCATATAACTGTTTATAAACGCTGTCATATCTGTTGTAATCTTAACCGGAAGATAGGTTTTCTTATCCACCCAGATTGTCGCATTCACGGATTTCAAATTTGAGTAATCAATCGCTGCGCTATCCGATCCACTACCCATACCGATTGCCGAAAAAACAGTTGACATCGCTTTTCCGAGATCTTCTCCGGTAATCTGTGCGGAAATCTGAATCGTATTCACATTGTTGACTTTCACATTCTCCTTCACGATCTTCGCATTGGAATACATACCCGTGTCGATCGATGATAAGCTGTCTACATAACTGCTCATATCCATCTTGTCATATTTCTTGCCGTCCAACGAAACATAAGAGATGATCCTTCCCTTGGCGTTCTGCTTGATATATGTGTACGATTTCGCCTTGCTGCGCTTACCGTCCACATTCATCGTCGTCGTGGAGACACCCTTTGCCTTCATCGGCTTTACAAAAGAAATGACCTTCTGTACCGTCTTGACATTCATCTTGTCTCCATCCGCAATCATATTCTGTACGGTTGTTGTAGTCACCTCGTAGGACTTAACCTTCGCCGATGCCTGTGTCATCTTCTTTAAGTACTGATCCGCCGTCAGCGTCGCAGCGTCTGTTGGTACCGTGCCTGCAAATGTGCAAAGCACCATAGCCGCCGTCAAAAACGCAGCCATCAAACTCTTCTTTAATTTCTTCATAACTCATTTCTCCTCTTAGATTTATGATTACTGTAACATATTTAGGATGTCATTCCTGGTCTATATTGTCAACAAAAACTTATTCTTTGCTTCCCTTTTTGTCGGAGCAAACGCAATAAACGCAATTATCTCTTTCACTTATGTATCTGCTCCAATATCCGATCATACTGGACATACATCTTCTGCACTTCATTTTCGAGCGTATAGTAATGCATAATGTATGGAATCAAAAGCACCACAAACAGTAAGGTCAGCGCCAAAAGCGCCGGCATCCCAACCACCAGGGACGCCACAAAAGACATAAGCGTCAGGATGGCAAACGTAACCGTCACGATCAGATGTATCAGACGCTCATGCTGAAAAAAGCCAATCTGCACCAAATGCTCCTGTAAGATCTCAGTCCATCGTTCAGGTGGGATAGAGCCCGGATTGGACAGTATAGAATCAACTTTAAGTCTGTAGGATATAATTCTCTTTTTCATCTCAAAACCATCTCCCTTATTCTTTCGGTAAATATAAGAAATTGCTAACATATATTGTAAACTGATTACATTCTCCAAGATTTATATTACATCAGAACATCCGTTCTTGCAATCTATCTATAGGATTTCATTGCTTCTCACCCAAATATCATGATTGATTAAAAATCAGGTACGTGGATAAAGAAATAACCTTTTGCATATACTCTATAGCCTGTCTCTTATACACATCTCGAGCCCACGAG
>URQG01000218.1 GCA_900549895.1 uncultured Lachnobacterium sp. | reverse complement strand
GGACTGCCGAACTTGCCCCTGCAAGGAGCGAATACCATGCAAAACGCGCCACCGATGCAAGTCTGTGTTGCTTCGTCTGAAAGAAATATAATCCAAACGCAAAAACAAGGAAGATGCAGATCATGATCGAGATATAATAATTGGAGAAAATACATAAAGCAAGCGTCACATAATAAAGCCACGCTTTTTGCTCTTTCACCATTTTCTCAAGCCCCACCATGATCAGCGGGAATAATGCGATGCAGTCCATCCACATAATGTCCCAGCTGTACGCTGCCACAAACCCGGACAGTGCGTAACCGGTTGAAAATACAAGCGCCGGAATCATCTGATTATTGTGCATCCGGCCATCTTTGCCGATCAGATGAAAATGATATTTTAAAAACAGGAAAAAAGTCAGCCCACTGGCTGCAATCTTAAGCAGGATCAGAAGTGTCATAAATTCAATGACGTACTGCTTCGGACAAAGCACGATCAGAAAATTGAGCGGGCTCGCCAGATAATACGCATACAGTGACACAAAATCAGATCCCAGTCCAAGATTCCACGAATACTGCAGGCTTCCGCCCGTGCGTAATTTATTTAAGAATTCCGTAAAGAAGGGACAATACTGATGATACATATCCACATGCAGAATACAGTTATCGCCAAACGGATATACTCCATTGCCGATACAGATGGCCACGCAGATCACAAACGGTATTAAGAATGCCATCCCATACGGAAAAGCTTTCTTTTTTGTCAGTTCATACGCTTTCCGGCCGGTTGTATGGCCCATGGATTTCATACTAATTCTCCTGTTCTTCCTTTCCAGATTTTAAGCAATATCGTCATCGCTTCTGCTTTTTCGGCAAGCATGATCCCTGCGTCTGTCAAACGCTATGCGACAAGATCGTTACTTTGTTTCAAACAGATTATAATACTGCAATTTCTTATAAGTGCTCAGCATGTTCTCGTCGGCATCCGATGCATCCGTACGTCCTGCCGCAGACATCACCGGATAAGATTTCTGCAGATCAAGCAGGAAATTCTGATAGGCATCTGTCGGAACTCCGGCTGCTTTGAGCACCTCTGCCGACAAATAATTCAAGCTTGTGTTCTGCTGCGTTGCCCCGTCAATATCATAATTTGCCCATACAAGATAAGGCACCAGATAACGCTTTCTAAGCTGTTCATCGGGCACGCTTTCGCCCGGCAAAAGCATCGAATCCTGAACCTGTGCCGCTACGGTATCGTTTGGCTGATGATCTCCGAAAAATACGATCACCGTCTTTTCATCGACATTGGAGAAGTAATCAACCAATTTTTCAAGTGATTGGTCCGTAAGCCGGATCAGTGAGAGATAGCGGTCAAGCACCTCACTGTTATAATTGGTCGCCTGCACATCCTCGCTCAGATCCGAGAAGGCATCCGTATAGCCACCGTGGTTCTGCATTGTCACATTAAAGATAAATGCCGGCTTTCCGTCTTCTTTGTTCTCATAGGTATCGATAATATGCTGCATATCTGCATCATCGCTGACATATTTACGCACATAAGTCTTATTCGCGTAATCATCAATAAAATTCAAATGTTCAAACCCAATCAGCGGATATACTTTCTCCCGGTTCCATCCGGAAGCGTAGTACGGATGCTGCGCGTAAGTCTCATATCCGAGGCTTGCCAGATAGCTCGCCAGGGATGGCGTATCCTTTGTAATATACTGCTGATACGGGATACTTCCGCTCGGCAGAAACGACATCGTATTGCCTGTCAGAAACTCAAACTCCGAGTTTGCCGTATTGCCGCCGCACACCGATACCTGTGCATAACCGGTGATTGTATTATCCGCGCCCTGTTGCATCTTATGCATAAAAGGCATGTAATCTTCGTTGGTCTCGAGATCTCCGACAACCGACAGATCCGAGAATGCTTCGTCCATGATTACAATGATATTCGGAAGGTCTTTGTTATTCGCATCCTCCCCCCGGTTCTTTGAGTCATTTGTATTCTCCTCATCATCCGCGAATACATTATCTGTGTTTCCGTATTGTTCGAGTGTCTTCTGTGCCTCCTCGGCACTGTACCCCTCCGGTTTATCGACTGCAACATACGCGAGATCCATCGCAAATGTTACCGCCATGCCGTTTACCTTCGTCATGTACGCCGGTGTAAAAAGAAACGGATACAGATAATGTTTATTCTGGAATGTCTCCTGTTGCAAAGTATTGACAAAAAGACACAGTGCCAAACCACAAAGTACCGCCGAGCCGAGTCGGATCGGCAGCTTGATACGTGGCACCTTGCGCAAAATGCGCACCGCCACCATAAGCAAAACAAACAGAACCGTCACCACGATCATTCTTGGTGTCGGTGTAAAATCATAATTCTGTGCAACACTTGCGGCCGTCCGGGCCGAAAGCAGATCCCACGGCACAAACGGTGTAGACCGGAACGCCATCACATAATGATTGGTCAACCCAAATGCAAGTGCAAGTGCAAGCTCTATCCGTAATGCAGTGGTCATCCGCCCGATCAGCAGATACAGGGTCCATGCGATCAATTCAAAAATCAATATATTAAACCACTGTGCTTCCTGACGCACTTCCGCAAGTGCATTGTGTTCAAACGCCTCCATCAGATAAAAGCTGATGATCGGCACGATTGCAAAACCGATCAAATATCGAGTCCAACGCTTCACATCCTCTATTGCCGATTTCGGTCCATCTTTCTCGTTCATTTCGCTTTCTTTTGTTCCTGCATCCTCAAAATCCTGTGCCACGTTCTTTTCCTTCCAATCTATATACGATCTCATGCATGCCCTCTGTTTTCGATCCATTTTATACCGAAATGTCTAAAGTAAAAAAGAACATCGATCCGGCATCATCTCATAGATTTTACCACACCTCTGTTCCTTTTTGAATGGATTTCACACTTTTTTCAGAATCATGTAATCCTTTCTATTTTCGGCTTCTCATATGCGGATTCATTACGCAGACATCTTAATAATTGGATAACACAAGACGTTCCTTGTACACGCGGTCCATACGGTCGATCACACGCCGCGCCTGTCCGTATCTGCGCGGATTAATGGTGATCACCCACACTTTGTCCGCCCCTTTATACTCTTCTCTTTTAAAGAAAGGAATTCTCTTACTGTTCTTCGTAAAAGGAATGTGTTCCTCCAGAAGTGCCTCTGCTGTCTGTCGACTCACACGATCATTTGTCGTTCTGCACAGTTCTACATCATTGTCCTTATAGTTTCCCAATTTCATTGTCACGTTTCATTCTCCTCCATCCTTTGAATCTCCGTCATTCCGTTTTACCTTAGGTCAATTGCGGTATCCCTTTGAAGTACCACCCCCACAGCGGCTTCACTTCACCTTCACCTGAATCTGCTTGCCAAGCCCCCCGGCCACCTTCACAAGAAAATCAAGGCTTGGATTGTAACGTCCACTCTCCAGTCTCGATATATTCGACTTCTTTGTTCCGACCAGCTCCGCCAATGACTCCTGTGTCATCCCTTGCGACTTTCGTACATCACGAAGCTGCTTCGCGACCTCCTGACTGGCATTACTCCTCTCTTTCATACCTTCGCCTTTCCATTTATCTCACTGCTCTAATGTTATCATATATGATAACTTTCGTCAATGATAAAAGCCCTATTTCCACCATTTCCATATGCACAAAAAATGCAGGCAGTCCCAAAAGTTCTGCTTGCATTCTTCCATTCTCTGTGTTAGTATAATATTTGTTCGTGCCGGCGTGTCGGAATGGCAGACGATGCAGACTCAAAATCTGTTGTGGGTAACCACGTGCGGGTTCAAGTCCCGCTGCCGGCATTAAAGAGATCTTCGTTTGAAGCTGTCTCTTATACACATCTGACGCTGCCGACGATCTTACGCGT
>URQG01000217.1 GCA_900549895.1 uncultured Lachnobacterium sp. | reverse complement strand
GTCGAATACGGTGCGGCCGATATCGGGATTGTCGGAAAAGATACGATTCTTGAGGAGGCACGTAATATTTACGAAGTACTTGACCTTGGATTTGGAAAATGCAGAATGTGTATCTGTGGTCCGGAGAGCGCCAGAAGTCTTTTGCAACACCATGAGCAGATTCGTGTTGCAACGAAGTACCCGCGTATTGCCAGAGATTATTTCTACAACAAAAAGCATCAGACGGTGGAAATTATTAAACTCAACGGTTCCATCGAACTTGCACCCATTGTTGGACTTTCTGAGGTGATTTGTGATATTGTAGAAACAGGAACAACATTAAAAGAGAACGGGCTTACGGTTCTGGAAGAGGTTTGTCCGCTTTCTGCCCGCGTGGTTGTCAATCAGGTCAGCATGAAGATGGAAAATGAGCGTATTACCAAACTGATCCGCGATTTAAAGACCGTGATTCAGTAGTTGAAACACGATCTCACTTATAGATGGACGCAAAGCGTTAAGGAGGAAGACAATGAGAATTCTGAAACTTACGGAAGAAACACAAAAAGATATATTAGAGAATCTGTTAAAGAGAAGTCCGAATCATTACGGCGAATTTGAGGGGCGCGTGAATGCGATCATTGAGGAAGTCCGTGCGAAGCGTGATGAAGCTGTTTTTGCTTATACGAAGCAGTTTGATGGAGCAGAAATAAGTGCCGATAATATATTAGTAACAGAGGATGAAATCAGGGAAGCGTATGAACTTGTGGATGAGACGTTGCTTTCTGTTATCCGTAAATCCCTGGTCAACATTAAGAAGTATCATGAGAAGCAGCTGCCGAATTCCTGGTTTACCACAGAGGATGGTGTGATTCTTGGGCAGAAAGTAACTGCACTTGAGACTGCCGGTGTATATGTACCGGGCGGTAAGGCTGTGTATCCTTCTTCTGTATTAATGAATGTCCTTCCTGCTAAAGTTGCCGGAGTAGACCGTATCGTTATGTGTACACCTCCAGGCAGGGATGGCAAGGTATATCCTTCCACATTAGTTGCCGCAAAAGAGGCAGGTGTCGATGAAATCTACAAGGTCGGCGGTGCGCAGGCAATCGCTGCGATGGCTTTTGGAACGGAGAGTATTCCAAAAGTTGACAAGATTGTCGGACCGGGTAACATTTATGTTGCGCTGGCAAAGAAAGCGGTATTTGGTTATGTGAGTATTGATTCTATTGCCGGACCGAGTGAAATCCTTGTTCTTGCGGATGAGACAGCCAATCCACGTTATGTAGCCGCGGATCTTCTGTCGCAGGCAGAGCATGACGAGATGGCTTCTGCAATTTTAATCACGACAAGTCAGAAGCTTGCGGATGAAGTATCCAAAGAAATCGATGGCTTCGTCGCAGAACTTTCCAGAAAAGAGATCATTCAGAAATCATTGGATAATTACGGTTATATTCTTGTTGCAGATACGATGGATGAAGCAATCGCAACGGTCAACGAGATCGCTTCCGAGCATATGGAAATTGTAACGAAAGATCCGTTCCATGTTATGACGAAGATTCGTAATGCCGGAGCCATCTTTATCGGTGAATATTCATCTGAGCCGCTCGGTGATTATTTTGCGGGACCGAATCATGTACTTCCTACAAATGGAACTGCTAAATTCTTCTCTGCGCTTTCTGTTGATGATTTCATTAAGAAATCAAGTATTATTTCTTATTCACGTGAAGCACTTCAGAAAGTACATAAAGATATTGAACAGTTTGCGGAATGTGAAAAACTGACAGCACATGCCAATTCCATCCGTGTTCGTTTCGAGGATGAAGAGTAAAAGAATAGAGGGAGGCTTTTATGCCAGAGAGAATTGCTCAAATACAACGTAAAACAAAAGAAACGGATATTCAGGTAAAACTGAATCTGGACGGATCCGGTAATTCTGTGATCAATACCGGAATCGGTTTCTTCAATCATATGCTGGAAGGGTTTTCCAAGCACGGATTCTTTGATTTGAATTTAAACTGTGAGGGAGATCTTGCGGTAGATTGTCACCATACGATCGAGGACTGCGGAATTGTTCTCGGAAATGCAATCCGAGAGGCTCTTGGAGATAAGAGCGGAATCAAACGATTCGGAAGCTGCATTCTTCCGATGGATGAGTCGCTGGTACTTTGTGCAATCGATCTGTCGGGACGTCCTTATCTTGTCTTTGACGGGGAATTTACGACAGAAAAAATCGGATATATGGATACCGAGATGGTAAAAGAATTCTTTTATGCGATCTCCTATTCCGCAGGAATGAATCTTCATATCAAGGTTCTTACACCAGGTAATAATCATCATATGGCTGAAGCAATGTTTAAGGCTTTTGCGCGTGCACTGGATGAGGCAGTGTCACACGATCCCAGAGTTCAGGGAATTTTATCGACGAAAGGAAGTCTGTAATGGAGCATAAAAATATTGTCGCAACAATCTACTTAAAAGACGGGCAGGCTGTTGCTTCCATGACCGATTTTACTCCGGTTGAGGATGTATATCGGCTTTGCCAGCTTTATAATGACAGTGGAATTGATAAAATTATCATCTTTGATCTGTCAACGAGCGACGATGAACATGAAAAGAATATTCATACAATTGAGAACATCAATCGCAATATTGAGATAAAGGTATGTGCCGGCGGTAACATTAACCGTCTTGAAGATGTTAAAAAGTTACTTTATGCAGGTTGCCTTCAGGTTATTTTTAACGCCTCAAAACCTTCAAGCGTAGGGCTTGCCGGAGAGGCAAGTGCGCGTTTTGGCAAGGACCGCATCCTTGTGTCCGTCAACAATGTCGATTTTTTGTTTAAAAATCAGCAGATCATAGAGGATACATTCCATGAGGTATTGGTACTGAATCCTTCCATCCTTGACGCTTTGGAGAATCTTACCAATATTCCGTATGTTGTCAATGTGCCGGAATATAATTACGAGGAGATCGTAAGTCTCCTGAAAAGAGAGAAGATTCGTGGTATTGCGGGTCCGTTTATCAATATGATCAATACGGATATTATGAAATTAAAGTCCGAGTTGTCCCAGGAAGGCATCAAGATGGACAATTTTGAACCGGATCTCCATTGGTCAGACATGAAACTTAATTCCGATGGTATGGTTCCGGTTATCGTACAGGATTATCGCACAGACGAAGTGCTGATGCTTGCTTACATGAACGAAGAGGCATTTAACACAACCATCAATATCGGCAAGATGACCTATTACAGCCGGAGCAGACAGGAACTTTGGACCAAGGGGCTGACTTCCGGACATATTCAGTATGTTAAGTCCTTGACGGCAGACTGTGATTTTGATACGATTCTTGCGAAAGTTTCACAGGTTGGAGCTGCTTGCCATACCGGAAACCGTTCCTGCTTCTTTAATAATATCGTGCGTAAGGAATATGTGGAGAAGAACCCTCTTAAGGTGTTGGAGAGTGTGTATGACGTCATCAAGGAGCGTAAGGAGCATCCGAAGGATGGCTCTTATACCAATGATCTGTTTGACAAAGGCATTGACAACATTCTTAAAAAGTTGGGGGAAGAATGCACGGAAATTGTGCTTGCGGCCAAAAATCCGGAATGCGAGCAGGTAAAATATGAGATTTCGGATTTCTTATATCATTGTATGATCCTTATGGTGGAAAAAGGCGTCACCTGGGAAGAAATCGCCAATGAACTTGCGCAAAGATAAATTGCTTTGCCAATAAATTTACGAGGTATATCATGAAAAAACTAGCTTTAAGCGATGAAATTTTAATGCAGATAGAAAAGCCGGCACGATATATCGGTAACGAACTTAATTCCGTAGTAAAAGAAAACACATCGCAGATTCGTTTTGCGATGTGTTTTCCTGACGTTTACGAGATTGGTATGTCACACCTTGGAA
>URQG01000216.1 GCA_900549895.1 uncultured Lachnobacterium sp. | reverse complement strand
TCGGCAGCGTCAGATGTGTATAAGAGACAGCTCCAATTCCAGTTCAATTTCCTGTCTGCTGACACAAAGAAGCGGACGAATATAAGTAGTTTCGTCCTCGTCACAGCGTACCGGCCGAATACCGCACATGCCGTCAATCCCGCTTCCCCTCGTCATCTGAAACAAAAGTGTCTCTGCATTATCTTCCATATGATGTGCCAACGCGATCCTGCTCCCCGGAAACTTTGCAGCCTCCTTGCGAAAGACTTCATATCGCAACAACCGCGCGGCCTCCTCTTCTCCGATCCGTTGTGCCCTGGCATACTCCGGGACATGAACCGGATAGGTCACACATTCTATTCCCTGCTCCCTGCAAAAGTTTTCCACAAACTTTGCGTCACGCACGCTCTCTTCTCCACGGATTCCATGTTCTACGTGCACAACACGGAGCGTAAAATCCAGGCGGCCGGATAATTCTGCCAGCACGCAGCAAAGGCACACCGAGTCCGCGCCCCCGGACACTCCCGCGATCACAAGATTTCCCGGTTCGATCATATGCCATTGTCTGATATACTTTACAACCTGTTCAACCATTATTTCTCCCAGATACCGGTAACCACGATGGTCATATCGTCAGGCACATGCCCTCCCGTGTAGCGCATTACCTGCTCCATCAATGTATTGGCAAGCACACCGGCATTATCGGTTTTTATCTCCCGTATCATATCCGAAAATGCTTCTTCCGGATTTTTGACATGTAGATATTCTAACACACCATCCGTAACCATTACAAGGAAATCCCCATTTCCAAGTTTCTCATTCTGCGGCTCAGGCACCTGATCCGTATCCACGCCTGCCGGAAGCGATGACTGACTCAAGCATCGCACATCTTTTCGGGTTCTGATAAAAGATGCCGCCGCACCGATCTTTGTCAGCGCAAGTTCTCCTGTATACAGGTCAATTCCGGCAAAATCAAGCGTTGAATAAGATTCATTGTCGCCTTTTAACACCATCGCAGAATTCATCATGCGGATTGCTGTCTCACGGGGGAATCCTGCTTCCATCAGTTTTTCAATAAGATCAACGACCATCTCACTCTCCTTGCTTGCAGCCGCACCGCTCCCCATTCCATCCGACAGACAGATATGGTAATTTCCACTGTCCAATGTAAAAAGCGAAAAATTATCCCCGTTGGCAGCCGACTTTTCCTGTGCCTTAGCTGCCACAGCCGACATCGCATAGAACGCTGTATCCTCATATGCTGTAACTAAAACCGGTTCCCGTGTAAAAATAGAACGCGTTTCTTTCTGCAATCGGAGTGAACGTCCCATCGCCCTCTCTAAGGCATGCAAATAATTTTTTGCTGGAATTCCACCACCCCATTTGCTTGCAACAAGTGCGGTCACCGACTTTCGCTTATCGGCGTCTTCATACAAATGAACCTGTTCCGCAACAAGCCCTCTCTCCTGTACCTCATATGCAATCTTGGCAAGCAGTACACGCGATTGCGCATCCAGGCATATATGTTCTTTCGACCAATCCTGCATCACATCCGCCATTGCATCCAGCTGATCCGCGATCATCCGCCTGTTATCCCGAAGCCTGCGATACCAGGCTTCATTCAGTTCCATACGGGAAAAGGCCCATATTGCTTCCTCCACCATCCATGAATACCGTGGACAATCCTGCATATAATTTTTTTCCAGAATTTCTTCTCGCGGATGATGCGCGATCACCGCCTGCAGCATCCGCCGAAAACGCGTCGAGAGATCACTTTCCTCTTGTTTCCAACAGATGGCACACCCGTCACATGCCGCACATAATTTTCCCGTAATCTCCTGCTGCAGCAGATCCACACTCTCATGTGACGTGACATCGTTACTTCCCATGGCCGAGAATGCAACCGACAACTCGTCCACAGCCTCTGCCAATGCCTGAAGCCTGCCCTCACTGTGATATGGCGTTTGTACGATTGCGGTCATATCGTTTCGGTTTTCTAACGCATGTCCGAGTTCGGCAGTCATATGGTACAGATAGTGAATAAGTACGGTCGCACCTGTAACAAAGATTCCCTCACATATGCCCAGTACCAGTTCCCGTCTATCCATGGTTGAGAAAACAACCCCGGAACAGTTCATAACCGTGATTGCCAGACCGGTCAGAATACCTGCCACCCAGCCACTGCAGCGATGATTCGCCCACATATAGAGCCGGATCCCCACTCCGCTGACGAGCAGTACAAACACATATTTCACCATTGCCCCCACGGGCATACACCATCCCATTCCTGCAAAGATTCCTATGTAGAGCAATGCATTTCTCCTTTGATTCAGACAGCATCCCGCATAGAAAGCAGGCACAAGCGGATAATATCCAAGAACACACAGCATACTGCTGCATGCACCAAGAACCGCGCATCCTACTTTTCCGACACCCTCCGTTAATTTGCTTTGTGTACTCATAACACACCTCCTATTCCATTTGTCAAGCAAGGATTATACGGATGGTGTTTCAAAATACTTGTCAAAATCACTGCCGGATTCAAAAAACTTTTCGGCAAAACATCTCTTCGCCCTCGATTCGAGGGAACTCATATTTTACATATGGTTCGTTGTATGATGCTCATAAAAAAAGAAGCACAAGGCTTCCACCTTATGCTTCTTCTAGTTATCCTTCTCCTTGAAGATGATCTCGTTCTTATAAGTAAGACCAAGCTTGCTCTTGGCAACATCTTCATAATATTCACTGGACTGCATGTACTTCTCGAGATCATCAATCTCCGAGGAGCGCTGCGTCTCCTGCTCATATTGTTCCTTAAGTTCATTCTCACGCGCCATATAGTCCGCGTCCTTCTGCTTCATCTGATAGATCTGTATCGCCATAACTGCCACAAATACAACGACAACTATGCTGATACACACAGTACCTGTACTACGGCGTCTTCTTCTTTTTCTCTTCATTCTCCGTCTCCTGATTCCTGTGAAGTTTCTTTACCCTTATTGTAACGGCTTTTATCCATCTTTTCAATTGCTTTTTGAGCCATACGATCCATTTTGTCAGATATCGCATGATTCTTTTTCCACACAAGGCATGATAAAGCAGCGCTCCTGCACCGATTCCGAGGATCATGTACCCACGGATAATTCCATTATTTACCTGACATACCTTAAGAAAAAGCCAACTCCCCGTCACCAGCCAGTATAACAGATCTTCAAATGATGTCCATATGATCCCATGCGGAAAAATGCGTCGAATCACGCGGATTCCGTCATATATGGCAGAAAAAACGATTCCCGCGAGAAGCGATCTGCCAAGCAGTGCGAGCTCCAGTTCCAGACCCTCTACCGGCTTCATGTTGAAAATATCTTTCCGAACCAGGACCCCTGGCGTCCCGTTTTTGGCACTTGAGAATAATTCAGGGCGTCCACCTGTCCGTCAATATCCACTTCACCCTTTTCCAGATCCAGCCTGTTTACATGAAGATCCTTGCCCTTGATATGAAGCATCCCCTGCTCCGTCTCCAGAAGGATCTCATTCAGATCAAACGACAGCACATCCAATACTCCGGTAAAACTTCCGTTCTTTCGATTGTTAAGCATCAGCCTGTGCTGCTTGATAATGGTCTTCTCTTCCATCTTGCTTACCGCGGCCTCCTGTAAATATTCATGCTTTACTATATGAGCGCAGCAGCAAATTTATGCTCAAATGTATTCAAAGAGATCTTTCGCTTCTTCCTTCTTGGTTGTATCCTGAATATTTAACACACGGACCTTAACCGCTTTCTGTCCGAACATAATCTCGATCTCGTCCCCTACCTTAACATTCACAGACGCCTTGGCAGGTTTTCCGTTTACCATCACACGGCCCGCGTCACAGGCTTCATTGGCAACCGTTCTTCTCTTGATCAAACGCTGTCTCTTATACACA
>URQG01000215.1 GCA_900549895.1 uncultured Lachnobacterium sp. | reverse complement strand
ATTATATTATAAAGTATTCGGGCTTAAATGAAAATAAAATATAGAAGATTCTTATAAAAAACAAAAAAAAGTTGAAATGATGCCAGGGATATGCTATACTCGATTAGTCGTGAGTTTAGAATTTAGGAGGTGGAAATCGTGACCGTTTTAAATACGATTTTAACTGTAGTATTTATTATACTGAGTGTTGTCATTACAGTAATTATCTTAATGCAGGAAGGTAAGTCTGCAGGACTTGGCGCTATTGCCGGAGCAGCAGAGACTTACTGGGGTAAGAATAAGGGACGTTCTATGGAAGGAATGCTTGTGAAGCTTACAAGAGTAGCAGTCATCCTGTTCCTTGTACTTGCAATGGTGCTGAACTTAGGTATTTGGTAAGATTAAGATGAAGCTGTCGATGAGAATCGGCAGCTTTTTTCGTATACAGCAAAGAAAATCCGAAGCAAAAAGTGGCAGATGACAGGGAGTTCTTTGTGTGCAGAATGATGAGAGAGGAGGGGAGAAATATGTCAAATGTAAAATATGAACAAAGAAAGAAAATGATCTATGATTTCATGTGCGATCACATGTATGTTCCGATGAAGATCAAGGAGCTGGCGATCGTGCTGGGCGTCAAGAAGGAGCAGCGCCCGGAACTGGAGGCAATTCTTGCCGACCTGATGGCTGAGGGCAAAATCGAGTGTTCGAAACGCGGCAAGTACAGTAAGTCCGAAGTTAAGAAGATGATCGGAACCTTTACGGCACATCCGAAAGGATTCGGTTTCGTGTCGGTGGATGGTGAGGCGGAAGATATCTTTATTCCGGAGTCGCAGACGAACGGTGCGATGCACATGGATACGGTTGAGATCACGGTCTCTCCGGTGACGAGTGGCAGACGAAGAGAAGGTACGGTTGTCAAGATCCTTGAGCGCGGCATGAAGCAGGTGGTGTGTACTTACGAGCAGAGTAAGACATTTGGATTTGCGGTGCCGGATAATCCCAAGTTCGGTTCGGATATCTTTATTCCGCAGGAGCGCTCAAAGGGAGCGGTCAGCGGACACAAGGTTGTTGTCGAAGTGACAAGCTACGGGAAGAAAGACAAGAAGCCGGAAGGCAAGGTTATCGAAATCCTGGGACATATCAATGATCCGGGCGTAGACATCCTCTCGCTTGTCCGTGCGTATGGACTTCCTGTTGAGTTTGATGAGAAAGTGTTAAAGCAGGTTGAAAATGTGGCAAAGCCGGTATCGGATGCGGATATGGCGGGGCGCATGGATCTGCGCAACTGGCAGATGGTAACGATCGACGGAGAAGATGCAAAGGATCTCGACGATGCGGTATCGGTCACCATGGACGGTGACAATTATATCCTCGGTGTGCATATCGCGGATGTGTCCAACTATGTGCAGGAACACAGTGCATTGGATGTGGAAGCGTTAAAACGCGGTACCTCCGTCTATCTTGTGGACCGTGTGATCCCGATGCTGCCGCATGCTTTGTCCAACGGAATCTGTTCCCTGAATCAGGGGGAGAAACGGTTGGCACTCAGCTGTATTATGACGATCAACCCGAAGGGCGAGGTCATTGATCACACGATTGCGGAGACGGTGATCTGTGTGGACCGCAGGATGAGTTATACGCAGGTGAAGAATATTCTGGAGGCGTATCACGGGCTGACGGAGAAGTCTGTGGAAAATGCATCGGAAGCATCGGCTGAAAATGCGGAAAAGGAGAAGCTTTGTGTGCAGCAGAAGGCGCTGCTTAAGGAGTATGAGGCGCTCGTGCCGATGTTTGTGCGGATGGAAACGCTTGCCGGCATTTTACGGAAAAAGCGTATGAAGCGCGGCTCGATCGACTTTGATTTTCCGGAGACGAAGGTGATCCTTGATGCAGAGGGCAATCCGATCGACATCCGGCCATATGACCGCAATGTGGCAACGAAGATCATCGAGGATTTCATGCTTGCCGCAAATGAGACGGTTGCTTCGGATTTTTATTGGCGGGAGCTTCCGTTCGTGTATCGAACGCATGAAAATCCGGACACGGAGAAGATCCAGAAGCTTTCTACGTTTATCAATAATTTTGGCTATTCGCTCCATATCGGTGCGGATGAAGTGCACCCGAAGGAACTGCAGAAGTTGCTGCAGAAGATTGAAGGAACGCAGGAGGAGGCACTCATCAGCCGGCTGACGCTCCGCTCGATGAAGCAGGCGCGCTATACGATCGATAATACCGGGCACTTTGGTCTGGCAGCCGATTGTTACTGTCACTTTACGTCACCAATCCGGCGTTATCCGGATCTGCAGATCCACCGCATTATCAAGGAGAGTCTGCGCGGCAGGCTGAATGAGAAGCGGATCGACCATTATGAGCATATTCTGCCGGAAGTGGCGAAACATTCGAGCGAGATGGAGCGCCGTGCGGATGAGGCGGAACGCGAGACGATCAAGCTCAAGAAGGTACAGTATATGGAGCAGCACATCGGCGAGGAGTTCGAGGGTGTGATCTCCGGTGTGACGGAGTGGGGCTTCTTTGTGGAGTTGGAGAATACGGTGGAAGGACTTGTCCGCGTGACGGATCTGACCGATGATTTCTACCAGTATTACGAGGATACCTACGAGCTGGTCGGAGAGGCAACGAACCGCAGATTTAAGCTGGGACAAAAAGTTCGGGTCCGTGTCGAACACTGCGACCGGATTGTGCGGACGATCGACTTTGTTCTTGCCGGGGAGGACGACGAAAAATAAAGGATTTTGTCGGATTTTCCGCACGGATAATTATTTCCATTTGTGTGTTGATTTTTTGGAAAAAATCATATATTCTATATGGTACAGATTGTGTATCAAACCGGAAAGGAGGATACCGGGATGGCGAAGGAAGCCAAGAAGTTAATAGCCAACAACAAGAAAGTTTATCACGATTATTTTCTCGAAGAGACTTTCGAAGCCGGTATCGCCTTGGCAGGTACGGAAGTGAAATCCATGCGCATGGGCAAATGCAGTATCAAGGAATCGTTCATCCATATTGAGGATGGAGAGGTGATCCTGTATGGTATGCATATCAGCCCGTATGAGAAGGGGAATATCTTTAACAAGGATCCTCTTCGTCCACGCAAGCTTCTGATGCACAAGAAGGAAATCCAGAAGATGCTGGGCAAGATTGCTCAGAAGGGTTACACCATCGTTCCGGTGGAAGTCTATTTCAAGGGAAGCCTCGTGAAGGTTCAGGTTGCTTTGGCAAAAGGAAAGAAGCTGTATGATAAGCGTCAGGACATAGCCAAGAAGGATCAGAAGCGGGAGGCTGAGAGAGACTTTAAAGTAAGGAATCTGGGCTAGTAATGGTTTCGACGGGGCCCACAAGGTCCGGTGGACCTTGGCTTTGGGCGGACCGGAGCGAAGCGGAGACCGTGAAGCGTAGCTTCACGTACCCGCGGATAAAATTGAATAGGGGCTAGTAATGGTTTCGACGGGGTACGTGAAGCTGGAGAAGCGAGTCGTATGGCGATGCGTCAAATGGCCAAATTAAAATTAAACGCTGAAGATAATTTAGCATACGCTGCCTAATGGCAGCAGTCTGACCTAGAGCACTCACACTTTAGAACCCAGGCTTCGACTATGTGAGAAACGACACATGCAAAGCTTTGCGCATGCGGGCGTATTATGAAGCTACTAAAACCGGAAGGATGTTTGTTTTCGATCGGCGGAGGGAATGTTAAATAACAAACTACACTCGTAGAAGGACAGGGGATTGTGCTTCGGACACGGGTTCGACTCCCGTCTAGTCCACTCTCAAAGTGGCTTAAACACTGGGTTTGAGCCACTTGATTTTTTCAAAGGTACTCAAAATGAAATAATTAGACATATGAACATGCGATTAACGAAAGGAGAAACTGTCTCTTATACACATCTGACGCTGCCGACGATCTTAC
>URQG01000214.1 GCA_900549895.1 uncultured Lachnobacterium sp. | reverse complement strand
GTCCGTTCGTGCGAAAGATTTTCGGAGCAATCTTCAAATAATTGGAGCAATCCTGCGCATAACATTGAAAAAGCCGTTTCTTCTTGTTAAAATGAAGCAACGGCTTTTATTTTGAAAAATATGTAAGAAGGACGAATTTGTGGTAGAAAATTCAGTAAATACGGAAATTAAAATCGATGAGTTGAGTAAGGAAATCCGCGCCAGGCGTCCGATCATCCACTGCATCACGAATGCGGTAACGGTCAATGATTGTGCGAACATTTTGCTTGCAGCGGGCGCATCCCCGACGATGGCGCATCATCCGCTTGAGGTGGCGGAGATTACGGAAGGTACGGCGGCGCTTGTCTGTAATTTCGGCGCGATTGCTGATTACGAGGCAATGCTTGCGGCAGGATGCCGCGCACATGAATTAAAGCATGCGATCGTGGTTGATCCGGTCGGCGTGTCGGGTTCGACTTATCGCAGGAATCAGTGTGCCGCTTATATCAGGGCAGTGCACCCGACTTGCATCCGCGGAAATTATTCGGAGATGAAGGCTCTCATCGAGAACTGTAAGACGGTTACGGGTGTGGATGCGGCAAGCGAGGATCAGCAGGCGGACGGGCGTGATGCTTTGATCCGTGAAATGCAGCAATACGCGAAGCGCGAGCAGATGATTCTGATCGCATCGGGCGAGACGGATATCATTACCGATGGAAATACTACCTATCTTTGCACAAATGGCGATCTGCTTATGGCACGCATTACCGGTGCCGGCTGCATGTCATCCGTGATGCTTGGTGCTTTCCTCAGCGTGGAAGCGTCGGCCCGAAGTGCGGCGGCATGTTGTGCATACATGGGAATCGCCGGGGAACTTGCGGCGGAGCGCACGCATGCGTGTGGTGGCGGAACGATGACATTCCGTGATCAGTTGATTGATGCGGTGTCGCTTATGGATGACGTGAATTCGAAAGGGAATATATTCGTATTATAAAATCAATTTGCACCGAAATGAAAAGCGGGGAGAAGGAAGCAAAAATAAAAGGATTATGCCCTAAATAAGAGAACATGTGGGTATGAAGACATAAACAAGGGGGGAGACATATGGAACAGAAAACATTACGGGCAGAAGACGGATACAAATTAAGTTTAAGCATTTTTGAGGCGGAAAATGCGCATGGCTGTGTGCAGATCATCCACGGCATGGAGGAGCACAAGGAGCGTTACGATGCCTTTGCGCAGGAGCTGCAGAAGGCCGGATTTACTGTGGTAAGCTCGGATATGCGCGGCCACGGCACGGGGGCACCGGAACTTGGATTCTTCAAGGAGAAGGATGGTTACAAGCTGCTTCTTTCGGATCAGAAGCGGATCACAGACTATATCAAGGAACGCTTTGGGGTGCAGAAAGTTTGTATTTTCGCTCATTCCATGGGAACGATCATCGCACGAAATCTGCTGCAGACAGAAAGCAATAAATACGAAAAAGTCGTGCTCTCCGGCTATCCGTACCATCCTGGCAAGGCTGCCGTGGCAGCTGGCTTTTTGTTGACAGATGTAATTGGATTTTTCAAGGGACCGAAGTATCATTCGAAACTGGTGCAGGCAGCTTCGACCGGATCGTTTAATAAGAAGATCGAGAATCCGAAGACGGAGCTGGACTGGCTGAGTGTCAACGAGGAGAATGTGGCAAAGTATCTGGATGATCCGTACTGTGGACATGGTTTCAGCGTGTCAGCATATCATGATTTGTTTTCGCTTGTTTCGAATATGGAGAAAGTGTCCAATTACAAGCATGTGAATAAAATGCTTCCGCTTCTGATGCTGCGTGGAAAAGAAGATCCGTCGACTGGCTTTGACAAAGGTGCGGCGCAGAGTGTGGCGACGCTTCGGGCAGCCGGCTTTGCGAAGATCAAGATGATTGATTATGCCAATATGCGCCATGAAATATTGAATGAAAAGGAAAAACAGAAGGTGATCGAAGATATTATACGCTTTTTTCAGGCATAAGGAGTAGCAGCTTATCGAATCGTAGGCGTATAGTTTTTGTTGGATCCGAAATAGATGCTTCGTAATGCAGGATGGAGGAATGTTTGAGGGCGATATTCAGTCTTGTAAAATGCGCCCTTCTTCTATATAATGGTGTTTGATGAAAATGCAAATATACATTAGAATCTGATTGCTGCGGAATGCATGTGCAGATTATTTTTATCATGTATTATAGATTTCAGGAGGAAAATAAATGAATCAGGAAAAAGTCATTGTCATTGACTTCGGTGGTCAGTACAATCAGCTTGTTGCGCGCCGTGTCCGCGAGTGCAACGTGTACTGCGAGATTTACTCATATAAGATCGATATTGAGAAGATCAAAGAAATGAATCCTAAGGGCATTATTCTTACCGGCGGCCCGAACAGCTGCTACGAAGAGGATTCGCCATCTTATCAGAAAGAATTGTTTGAACTTGGAATTCCGGTGCTCGGCATCTGCTACGGAGCGCAGCTCATGATGCACAAATTGGGTGGAAAAGTTATCACACCTGAGGTCGGCGAGTACGGCAAGACCGAGATCACATATGCGTCAAACGGCGTTATGTTCAAGGATCTTCCGGAGACTTCTGTCTGCTGGATGAGCCATTTCGACCGGATCGCAGAGGCGGCGCCGGGCTTTGAAGTGGTTGCACATACCGCAGACTGCCCAATCGCGGCAACGCAGAACGTTGAGAAGAAACTGTATGCCGTACAGTTCCATCCGGAAGTGCTTCATACCATTAACGGAACACAGATGATCTACAACTTCGTGCGCGGCGTATGCGGCTGTGCCGGAACATGGAAGATGGATTCGTTCGTTGAGAACGCGATCAAGGACGTGCGTGAGAAAGTCGGCGACGGCAAAGTGCTTCTCGCTCTTTCCGGCGGTGTGGATTCATCCGTACTTGCAGCATTACTTGCCAAAGCGATCGGCAAGCAGCTGACCTGTGTATTTGTTGACCACGGTCTTCTTCGTAAGAATGAGGGCGATGAGGTAGAAGGCGTTTTCGGTAAAAACGGATCGTTCGATATCAACTTCGTCCGTGTCAATGCGCAGGAACGTTATTACAGCAAGCTCGCAGGTGTAACCGAGCCGGAGCGGAAGCGCAAGATTATCGGAGAAGAGTTTATCCGTGTCTTCGAGGAAGAAGCAAAGAAGATCGGAAAGGTTGATTTCCTTGCACAGGGAACCATCTATCCGGACGTTGTAGAGTCGGGACTGGGCGGAGAATCCGCAGTCATCAAGTCGCACCACAATGTCGGAGGACTTCCGGATTATGTTGATTTCAAAGAGATCATCGAACCGCTTCGTAACCTCTTCAAGGACGAGGTTCGTAAAGCCGGTTTAGAGCTTGGACTGCCGGATTATCTTGTATACCGCCAGCCATTCCCTGGCCCGGGACTTGGAATCCGAATCATCGGTGAAGTTACCGCCGAGAAGGTCCGTATTGTACAGGATGCCGACTGGATCTACAGAAGCGAAGTCGAAAAAGCAGCAAAAGAGTACAAGGAGGTACACGGCGAGGAGCCATCCTGGATGCCGAACCAGTATTTTGCCGCTTTGACCAATATGCGAAGCGTAGGAGTCATGGGTGACGAGCGTACCTATGATTACGCCGTTGCCGTGCGTGCAGTGCGCACCGTCGATTTCATGACAGCCGATGCCGCTGAGATTCCATTCGAGGTACTCCAGACCGTGATGAGCCGAATCATCAATGAGGTCAAGGGAGTGAACCGCGTATTCTATGATCTCACGAGTAAGCCACCAGGAACGATTGAGTTTGAGTAGCTTGAAAAATCGCGGAAAAGCCCATAAATAAAGGCTTTGCGGGGTGTCGAAAAGACCAAATGGAGTGCAAATGGAGTTTAAAAATTATTTTTTTCTCTTGTTTATATTCCAGATT
>URQG01000213.1 GCA_900549895.1 uncultured Lachnobacterium sp. | reverse complement strand
TACACGCGTAAGATCGTCGGCAGCGTCAGATGTGTATAAGAGACAGGTTTAAGAACTCCGGCTTGAAAAGGCGTTTCACTTCTTCCATGACATTACTTTTCATGCGTTCGTGATCCTGCTTTTCATCCTCATGCACGCCGAATCCGAGTTTCTTCGGCTCGATGATCGACTGTGCACCGGCATTACTTGTCATGATAATGATCGTATTCTTGAAGTCCACCTTGCGTCCCTGCGAATCCGTAATATGACCGTCGTCAAGCACCTGGAGCAGAATATTGAACACATCCGGATGTGCCTTCTCGATCTCGTCAAAAAGCACGACCGAGAATGGATTTCTGCGCACTTTCTCCGATAACTGACCGCCGTCCTCATGTCCGACATATCCGGGCGGTGATCCGATCATCTTAGAGACACTGTGCTTCTCCATATATTCCGACATATCGACGCGGATCATTGCTTCCTCGTTTCCGAATACGGCTTCTGCAAGTGCCTTCGACACTTCCGTCTTTCCGACACCGGTCGGTCCGAGGAACAGGAAGGAACTGATCGGACGCTTTGGATCCTTGAGTCCGACACGGCCTCTTCGTACCGCCTTTGCTACAGCAGAGACTGCCTCCTCCTGTCCGATCACACGTTTATGAAGCGTCTCCTCGAGCTTCTGCAGACGCGCAGCCTCATTCTCGGTCAGTTTGCTTACCGGGATCTTTGTCCAGCCCGCAACCACTTCCGCGATCTCATTCTCACCGATCACCGGCTTCTTTCTCTTATCCGCACGATGATTCTTCTTGTTCAGTTTCTCCCAATCCAATTCAAGATCTTCCTTGATTGCCTTAAGCGCACGCGCACGTTCCAGGTCTCCGTCACGAAGTGCATTTTCAAGATCAAGTTCTGCCTGATGGATCTCCTGCTTTTTGTCGATGGCTTCCTGCGGATCACGCATAACACCGAGACGGCTCTTGGCTGCTGCCTCATCCATGAGGTCGATCGCCTTATCCGGAAGGAAACGGTCATTGACATAACGTGCAGACAAACGCACGGCTGCCTCCACGCCTTCATCCGTGATCTCCACATTATGATGCTTCTCATACAGCGGGCGAAGTCCTTTTAAGATTTCGATGGACTCTTCCTCGGTCGGCTCGCCCACCTGTACCGGCTGGAAACGGCGCTCCAAAGCAGCATCTTTCTCAATATATTTTCTGTATTCTTCAATGGTAGTGGCACCGATCACCTGCACTTCGCCTCTTGCGAGCGCCGGTTTTAAAATGTTGGAGGCATCCAGCGAACCTTCTGCTCCGCCGGCTCCAATGATCGTATGAAGCTCATCGATAAAAAGCATCACATTACCGGCTGCCGCCACTTCACTGATCACCTTCTTAATGCGTTCCTCAAACTCTCCACGGTACTTGGACTTTGCCACAAGTCCGGACATATCAAGCGATACCAGGCGCTTACCCGCAACGATCTCCGGTACGGTACCATTGACCAGATTCTGTGCGATGCCTTCCACGATTGCCGTCTTGCCGACACCCGGCTCACCGATCAGACACGGATTGTTCTTGCCTCTGCGGCAAAGGATCTGAAGCACGCGCTCCGTCTCACTCTTGCGTCCGATGACCGGATCGAGCATTCCTGCACGCGCCAGAGCCGTCAGATCTCTCGAATACTGATCCAGTGTCGGTGTCAGAGATGCACTGTTATCATTTTTCCCGCGCTGAATCTCGTCACGATATTGTGCAGGATCCTCGCCCATTGCACCTAAAATATCCACAAAAAGCTTCTGCGGGTTTGCTCCCATGGTATTGAGAAGACGGCACGCAGCGCAGTCCCCTTCCTTGATTATGGACAAAAGCAGGTGTTCCGTTCCGATCTCGTCACATTCAAACCGCTCCGCGATCTCTGATGCACGCTCGAGCACAGCCTGTGTGCGCGGTGTCTCGCCATCGCGATCCATGACCGCCACCTCATCTCCCGGCGCGACCAGTTCATTGATCAGTTCAAGCAGCTTATCAAGCTCAATATTGTTTGCGGCAAGAACCTCAGCCGCCACGCCGCTTCCCTCACGTAAAAGTCCTGCTAATATATGTTCGGTTCCGACATAATTGCACTGCATGGACTTGGCCAGACGGTTGGCATAACTGATTGCCTTCTTTGCCTTATCTGTATATGGTCTCACTACTTATTGCCTCCTATAACGCGATTATAGATCGAGGAACTCTAAATCATCGTCCCCATCGTCTTTCTTCTTTTTCCTTCTTCCGAAGAAGCCATGTTTTTCTTTCTTTTTCTTCGGCTTCTCCTCTTCCTCCTCATCGTCAAAGTCGTAATCTTCTTCATCGTCAGTATCATGCATTGTCTCAGAAACAGCCTGCGCAAGTACGGCTTCAAGGTCCAGTGTATTTGTCATAACCGGTGTCTGCTCCGGCTCTGTCACGACTTCCGGATCTTCTTCTGGCTTTGTCACGACTTCCGGATCCTCTTCTGGCTTTGTCACGACTTCCGGATCCTCTTCTTCCGGTTCGTCTTGACCTGCATGATCCGGTTCGGAGTCGTCTTCATCCTCTTCTGCTTCGTCATCTGTGGCTTTGTTTCCCGTCCGGAACTCACTTCTGTCATATCGCTTGCTTGCGCCCGTGCGCTCGTCTGACAGGTCTAATTCATCTTCTGCGTGGTCTGCATCATTCGGGTCATTCTCTTTTTCGTCATACCCGTTGAAATCATCCTCGTCCTGTTCCCACTCATCATCATCATCATCGTCGTCATGCTTTCTCTTGATAATCAGGATTACAATGACGATCAAAAGGATGGCAACCACAACAATAAATGCGTAGAAAAGCAGACGCATCTGGCTCTCGAGGTCCTTCATCTGCGAACCGCTCTGTTCGGTGGATGGTTCTGCCTGCTGCGTATCTTCCGCAGCGGCTTCTTCTGTATCGCGCATATAGGTGCGGTCCTGCACATCATAGCGGTACCATCCGTACACGCCGTCCTGATTAACCGCATAGATCAGACAGGTGCTCTCATCGCCATCCCTGACGTAAGCATCCACAGTGCCTTTTCCTTCTATATTAATGGTCTCCGGTACATAACCTGTCGGAGCCGCTTCTGTCAGTTTCTCCGGTGTTGCGATAATGTATCCATACTCGGACTTAAAACATAGGAATGCACAAGCATCATACGGCGAAGCCTCGCTGATGCGATACCATGCACCGTTCTCCTTATTTTCGTCAACCAGATAGATCAGCCCTATATCCGTTCCGATCGTCTCATTTACCCAATAAGGATATGCTTTTTCCCACAATGTAATCTCACTTAATGTAAATCCTTCCGGAATTTGTGTTTCATCGCCATCTTCAGACGGATACATCTTAACGCCGCCGATCTCATAGCACTGTTCCTGCGGCTCGTCTGTACCTGCCGGATCTTCCTCATCCGGAGTATCCGAATCATCGGTATCACCGGACTCTTTTCTGGTAACGGTAATCGTATAAGTAGCAGTCACACCATTCTCAGCCTTTACCACGATCTGAATCTTGTTTGCGCCGACCGCAAGATTTTCTCCGCCGTTGACCGACTCGACCGTAGCATTGGCATTACTTGGCTTTGCGCTGACGACAACCGATGTCACATCGTTTGCGACTTCTGCCGTATAATTGGTCACATTGTACTTAAATGCCGGCGAAAGCGTTCCCGACGATAAGGTCAGGGATGCCAGGGAATTGTCCGCAGACTTATGTGTGTTATCTTCTCCGTCATTCGCATGATTGCCATTGTTGGAATTATCGTTTGTGCTGTCATTGCTCTCGTTCTTGACACGGACCGAAGCACTCGCGCCGCCGACCGTCACACGGTCTCCGTCCTGATTTCCCGCAATCGGAGCCGATGCGGAAAATGTTGCGCTTCCGGCAGCTTTTGCCTTGAACTTCATCGTTCCGGT
>URQG01000212.1 GCA_900549895.1 uncultured Lachnobacterium sp. | reverse complement strand
CAGCGTCAGATGTGTATAAGAGACAGCTGTTTATGAGCCGGAAACTTACAGACAGATGGAGGATGTGCTTTTTCCGGTGTATTCTCTGACAACCGGTGTATCGAATCATCTGATCACAAAGACAGTCCGGCAGGCATTAGCCGAAAAGGATTTGTTGCACGATTATCTGCCGGCGGAAATACGAAAAACGTATGCTTTATGTGAATACAATTACGCGGTCAAGCAGATTCACTTTCCGGATTCGTTTGATACGTTGATCGAAGCACGAAGACGCCTTGTTTTTGACGAGTTTTTTCTGTTCATTCTCGGAATGCAGTATCAGAAAGAACAAAAGAAACGTGAGAGTAACGATTTTTCCTTTGGAAAGCCGGACATTATCTCCGATTGTATCGGAAAGCTTCCTTATAAATTGACGGGCGCACAGGAGCGTGCTTTGGATGACGTGATTCATGATATGCAAAGCCCTTATGTGATGCAGCGACTGATCCAGGGAGATGTTGGATCCGGTAAGACGATCGTGGCTTTTCTTGCGATGGCGTGGACGGCAGCAAGCGGTTACCAGTCTGCAATTATGGCTCCGACTGAAGTACTTGCAAGACAGCACTATGAATCGTATTGCCAGATGAGCAAAAAGTTTGGACTGGCTTTTCCGATCGTTCTGCTGACCGGTTCTATGACTGCAAAGGAGAAAAGGCTTGCCTATCAGACTCTTGAACAAGAACCGGATGCGATGGTCATCGGTACTCATGCACTCATTCAGGAGAAAGCAATCTATTCGAATCTGGCGCTGGTAATTACGGATGAGCAGCACCGTTTTGGGGTACGTCAGAGAGAAACGTTTGCGGAAAAAGGAACAAGACCACACATTCTTGTTATGAGTGCAACACCGATTCCACGAACATTTGCTATCATATTGTATGGAGATCTGGATATCTCTGTCATTGATGAAGTTCCTGCAAGGCGACTTCCAATTAAGAACTGCGTTGTAAATACGGGATTTCGTCCGAAGGCATACGCCTTTATCGAGGAGCAGGTGCATGCCGGTCATCAGGCTTATATTATCTGTCCGCTTGTGGAGGGCAGCGAGAATATGGAAGGCGAGAATGTGACGGATTATGCGGTAAGTGTCCGGCAGGGACTACCTTCCGATATCGAAGTCGGCATCTTGCATGGCAAGATGAAAAATGATAAGAAAAATGAAATCATGAATCGGTTTGCACAGAATAAAGTACAGGTGCTGGTTTCAACAACCGTTGTCGAGGTTGGCGTAAACGTGCCAAATGCCACGGTTATGATGATCGAGAATGCGGACCGGTTCGGACTGGCACAGCTCCACCAGCTGCGCGGACGTGTAGGACGCGGTGATGCACAGTCGTACTGTATTATGATCAATACTTCACAATCCAAGACGGCAAAGAAGCGTCTTGAAATCCTAAATCAGTCGAATGATGGATTTAAGATTGCCAGTGAGGATCTGCGGCTTCGTGGGCCGGGAGACTTTTTTGGCATCCGCCAGAGTGGGGATCTTGCTTTTCAGCTTGCGGATATCTATCAGGATGCACCGGTGCTTCAGCAGGCATCCGAAGCGGTCTCTTTCATCCTTGAGGAAGATCCGGATCTTGCGATGGAATCGCATGTGGTATTGCATCACAAAATGGAGCGGTTTATGGACGAGAAGATTGACCATATGAATTTATAAGATCGTTCTGTTGTGTTTGTGGCGTTTTGCATTTTATTATAGAATCGTTTGATACAATTTTGAAAATGCTGCCATGGAATTAATACACTTTGAAACAAGAAATTGCCAGCATATGCTTTTTCACCTTGCATATACTATGAGTGTACCCAAGGTACACAATTTAAATGCGTCAGCCGGGTGATACATCAAAGATGTACCGCAGATGCCAAAGACAGATTTGGAGGGGCTGATGTTCAACTTCAAAGGAGGAAAACATCATGGCAAACAGAAGTACTAAGAAATCATTAGAACGTTTCAAGTATGAGGTCGCAGACGAGCTTGGTGTTCCACTCGGCGACGGATACAATGGTAACCTTACCGCAAAACAGAACGGATCTGTCGGCGGTTATATGGTCAAGAAGATGATCGAGGCACAGGAAAGACAGATGGCTGGTCGTACACCGGATCAGCAGTAGGCACGAACGATAACAAAATAATTTACAAAAGAAAAACAGGTCTCTCCATTATGAGGGACCTGTTTTTACATATTCGATAAATGATCTCTTATTCGAGAAGCGTGAGCGCAGAGATATCCGGATGGATCGTCATGGAGAAATTCGTGTAGTAGACGACAAATCCCGGGGCGCTGCCAGCCGGTTTCTTGACATTTTTCTTCTGGAGATAGTCAATCTCGATCTTGTCGGATTCACGCCCCTTGGAGTAGTAGCCTGCAAGCATGGCGGCTTCTTCATACACGCGGTCCGGCATTTCTTCGCCTTTATTTTTAACAATGACATGCGAGCCAGGCATTCCTTTTGCGTGAAACCACCAGTCGTTTCCGGTTGCAAACTTGAAGGTCAGTTCATCGTTCTGATAATTGTTTTTACCGACATACATATCATAACCGTCAGAAGAGAGGTAGTGGAAGGGTTTACTTTTTACTTTTTCTTTCTTTCCGGTTCTGTGTTTCTTGATAAATCCGTATTCCGTTAACTCCTGCTTGATCTGGACAAGATCATCCGCGGAGAGGGCAATATCCAGGGAATTCTGGATGGACTCCAAATGATCAATCTCTGCCTTGGTCTCGGCGAGAAGTGTGTCAAGTGCTTCAGCGGTACGTTTTAATTTGCCATAGCGGTCAAAATATTTCTGTGAATTCTCGCGTGCGGTCTTGGTCGGATCAAGCGGAATCTTAATTTCTTTGTTATCATCATAAAAGTTCGGCGCGATCAGTTCCTTGGCGCCTTCCTCGAGATTGTAACCATACACGTTGATCAGTTCGCCGTACAGCTTGTATTTTTCGCGTTTTTCCGCATCTTTTTGCTGCTTAAGCTGAATCTGGTATTTCTTCTGGTTACGCTCCAATGCTGTATTTACAATACGGCGCAGATCGGCTGATTTCTGGCGGATGCGGCTGTATACATTTTTCTCCGCATAGTAGACTTCGAGCACGCGGGAAATGCTCTCGTAGGTTTCTATTTCGTAATCATGATACATTGTCAGGTCGACTGCTGCGAATTCGAGAGGTTCCCTGCCTTTACGAACAATCACCGGATGAAAATTATTTGCCCGGACGTCATCGAAAAACCATGCAATATGATTGCAAAGATGCAGAAGCTGTTCTTCGGAATAAGATGCGAGCGGCTGATCCGCATCAATTCCTGCACGATAGGCAATCTCGGATGCAATCAGCGGGCTGACACCGGTAAAGGTTGTATAGATTGCTTTGGCAACCGTAAGTGGTTTGCCGGAGATGATCTCATGAATCCGGTCGGCAGGTGTGGTGAGAGGATTGAATTTGTCCTCCTGTGTTGCCGGAATAAAGTATTCCTTGCCCGGAAGCACCTCACGCAGAGAACTTACCGCAGACGAGACATGCTTGATACTGTCGATGATCATGCCTTTGTCATCGCAGAAGATGATATTGGAATGCTTGCCCATCAACTCGATGATCAGTGTCTTGTGGCAGACATCGCCCATCTCATTGAGGTGCTCAATCTCCATATTGATGATTCGTTCCATGTGCGGCTGATAAATGCGCGTGATGCGTCCGTTGGCGATATGCTTGCGCAGCACCATACAGAATGTCGGTGCTGTCAGCGGACTTGGTTTGTTCTCGTCCGTCAGATACAAAAACGGAAGAGAGGCACTTGCAGAGATGGACACGCGAAACTGGCCGTTTGTTCCTTTACAGGTGATTAACAGTTCGTCGTTCTCCGGCTGTGCGATCTTACTGATTTTACTATTTAAAACAGTCTGGTTTAATTCGTGGAC
>URQG01000211.1 GCA_900549895.1 uncultured Lachnobacterium sp. | reverse complement strand
AGCGTCAGATGTGTATAAGAGACAGGAATTAAAGCAGGAACTGGAAGATCTCGGGCTCTCCCGCGTTATTCTGACTGACCATTGTTATGTTTACGGACTTCTTCCTGCCACATCGGGTATGGAAGATCGGAAAGCAATCGGTTTTATTGCACATATGGATACGGCACCGGACTACTCCGGCGAAAATGTGAAGCCGCAGATAATCGAAAACTACGACGGCAGTGATATCTTATTAAAAGGAAGTAACACCTATCTTAAGGTATCGGATTTCCCGACTCTGGAAACGCTGACCGGACGCACACTTATCACGACCGACGGAACCACGCTTCTCGGTGCTGACGATAAAGCAGGTATTGCAGAGATCATGACTGCTTTGGAACAGATCATTACCGAGGGTACACCGCACGGTGATATCTGGATAGGCTTTACCCCTGACGAAGAAATCGGTGCAGGTGCGGATCTCTTTGATCTTGACTATTTTAAAGCAGACTTTGCTTACACAGTTGACGGTGATTACGAAGGCGAAGTTGCTTACGAGAACTTTAACGCTGCAAGCGCGGACTTTATCATCCACGGTGTCAATGTCCATCCGGGTGAAGCCAAGGACATTATGGTCAATGCGGCTCTTCTTGCAACAGAGATCGTCTCCCGCCTTCCTAAGGCAGAGACTCCGGCACATACCGAAGGACGCGAAGGTTTCTATCACCTTACCGATATGAGCGGTGATGTCGCTTTTGCAAAACTTTCCTTTATCGTTCGTGACCATGATAAAGATATTTTTGAATCACGCCTGAATCTGCTTCGCACGATCGAAGTCGAAATGAATCAGGAATATGGTGCAGGCACTGTAGAACTTACGATCACACATTCCTATGAAAATATGTTATCCGTCATTGAACAGCATATGGATGTGATCGAACGTGCGCAGAATGCCATCCGTGAATCCAGACTTGAACCGATCTCCCGACCGGTTCGTGGCGGTACTGACGGTGCAAGACTTTCCTTCATGGGGCTGCCTTGTCCAAACTTAGGAACCGGCGGCTATGGATTCCACGGACCATATGAACACATCTCTGTCGAAGGAATGGAGACCGCGGTCCGTATCATTAAATCCATCGCAACGGACTAATGCAAAGAGTTTGCAATTTGCATGCATAAAAATGCCGAAGTTATACTCACTCTTGTAGTATGACTTCGGCATTCGATTTTACACCATAACAAATTTACTGCATATTCGCAAATAATGCGGCGATCTCATCCGGACTCAATGTCTTGTTCGGATCGGACAGATCCGGCATCGGTGACTTCTCCTCCGTCGCCGGCTGCTCCTGTGGCACTTCCTCTACGATCGGTTCTGCCTCTACCGGCTTCTCTTCTTCTTTCGGAGCATTATCTGGCATATTCGCAAATAATGCGGCAATCTCATCTGGGCTTAACGTCTTATTCGGGTCCGACAGATCCGGCATTGCCGGCTTCTCTTCTACAGCCGGTTGTTCCTCTGTAATTGGTTCCGGCTCGGTTGCCTTCTCCTCTACGATTGGCTTCTCCTCGGGAACTTCCGGCTGAACGACCGGCTCATCAACCGTTTCCGGAATACTCAAATCCGCTAACGCGTCTTCTGCGGCATCAAGGTCCGCTGTATCGGCATCCGATGCATTTGCATTCAGACCCTCGGACGGTCCATTCGGATCTAACTCAATATCCGGGTCATTATTCTCTGCCACAACTTCCGGCACCGCATCCTCATCATGTATCGTCTCTGTCGATGCCGTCATCTCCGGCCGGTCTACACTTGCCTGTGGCTGCTGCAGATAAGTCGGTGCAACCGCCGGCTGCTGATAACTTACCTTCTGAATCTGATTGATTGCCTGATTCAGGCGCAGCTCCATATCTTTCATCTGAATGACCAGATCCTGCATCTTTACCTGAATACTCTGCTCATTTACATCTTCCGTCTTTTTCTGTTCCGAAACGATCTCGTCCTTATATGCACCCAATAACTTCGTGATATTTGCAACCGCATCATTGCACTGCACAAACTGTTCCATCACCTGATCATTAGAATTCATAAGAGCTTCCGTGTTCTCACGGTTCCAGTTGATAATGACCTTCGCGATGCCCTTCTGCGCATTTATAATTTCTTCCGTCGGAACTTTCGCTGCTTTCTCGAGATAATTGAGCTTGTCCTCTATCTCCTCAAAGTATTTCTTCAGCATCAGATACGATGCCTTCTCTGATTTGAAAACGCTGTCATACTGCTCCTCATTACGAGCGTCCTTGATTTCACGTAAAGCAAACAATCCGTTGATTACCACGTAAAGACATACAAGATCAATTGCGGCGAGTCCCACGATTCCGAGATACATATCTGGGAAATTGATCATTGCATACATTTCTGCACTCATAACGAAGGCAAATAAAAGCACCCCAAAAATTACCTGCATCCTTGCTTTTGAATCTTTGTTTTTCATATGACGCTTCCTTCCTCGTATGCTATAATTATTCTAATATTTTACCATAATCTTCAAATTGTAACAACAACTTGATATGGAAGAAAAAAGCGTGAGAATACAAGTTCTAGTATCTCACGCTTTTTGTATGTCAAATATAAGCCCGACTTATGAAAATGAAGATTTTTTGAGTGCCATATAAGAAATCAGAAAATTTGCAAGCCAGCCGGCCGGTACGGCAAGCCAGACAAATGCAATACCAAAACGTGGCGCAAAAATCAAAGCAACGGACAGACGAATCGCAAGGTTTACCATATTTGCAATGAGAAACGGACGCATGATTCCAAGCCCGCGAAGAACCCCATCCGTTGCCATCTTAATTCCCATAAAAATGAAAAAGAAACCGAGCCATCTCATATAATCCCCGGACACCTGATATGCTAAGGCAGTTCCATCTTTCCCCAGGAATAACGAAGAAATCTGCGTATGCAAAGTTTCAATGACTATAAATGCAAGAATAGCAAAACACAGGTCCAACACCAATGCCGCATGATATCCTTTTTTAATACGCTCAATTTTCTTTGCCCCAAGATTCTGGGAAACATACGGCGATACGGCATTGCCTATTGACACAAATATCAGTGAAAAAACATTCTCTACTCTCATCGTTGCCGCATAACCTGCAAGCGCCTGTGTACCAAATGGATTTACAACTGCCTGTACGATCATCATGCCAATTGACACTGTGGACTGCTGAAGCACCGACGGTATTGCAATTCGGAGCATGGAATGTAACTCCTGCCCGTCAAACCAGTGAAAGGGACTTTTATATTGACGTATCCTGTAAAAAAAGATCAAAAGTGAAAACACTGCAGAAATGCCCTGTGCAATCAAAGTTGCGAGAGCTGCACCAAATACACCCAGACCAAGTCCCGCCACCATCCAAAGATCCATGATAATATTCAAAATAGAAGAAAATATCAGAAGCCACAACGGAATCTTTGATTCACCGATAGAGGTAAACATCGTTGAAAGGATATTGTACATAAACAAAAACGGAAAGCCTACAAAATAAACTCGCAGATACAATACTGCTTCCTCCAGTATATCAACGGGTGTTTTTAAAAGGCTCATCATCGAATGAGAAAAGCAAAAACCAAATACACCCAGAAGTATGCTTAAAATCAGAAAACTGATCAACGATGTTGACACGATTGTTTTCATTTTGCCATAGTCTCTGGCACCAAAATAGCGGCTCACTAGCACACCTGCTCCAACGCCTGCACCGAGCGCCACACAAATAAATACATTCGTAAGCGCAGCACAGGCACCGACAGCCGCAAGTGCCGATGATCCGACATACTGACCGACTATGATGGAATCGGCCATATTATATACCTGTTGAAAAAAGCTGCCCAAAATCATAGGCATTGCAAAAACAGTCAGCGCTTTAAGAGGCGCATCTGTGATTAAATATTCATCTTTTGACATTTTCTTATTGTTTTCTGTATCTATATATAAT
>URQG01000210.1 GCA_900549895.1 uncultured Lachnobacterium sp. | reverse complement strand
GAGATTACTACGCGTCTCGTGGGCTCGGAGATGTGTATAAGAGACAGATACTATACTGGTCAAAAAAGAGATCATCAATTCCTAAACATAGTATAACGGTGTTTTGAGTATAAAGATATTCGGAGTGTACTGTTTCTGTATTAATAAGACATATTTCATTGGAATGAAATGTAATGGATTTTCCACTGATCTGCATAGAAAGCGTACCTTCGATAACAAAGATAAGCTCTACATAATTATGAGAATGTGCAGTAGTCTGCATTCCATTTGAAAATTGAATTTTAGCACAATGAATTTGTTTCACGTTCATAGGAAGATAGGCGATATGTTGTATACCTTCTATGGAAGTTGTCCATGCAGATATAGAAATTAAGTCCTGTAATCCTCGATGAAAACTGTTAAGAGTAGAAGCTAAGCCGCTATGCATGAATAAATATTGGTCATAATTCAAACTCTGTCCGGGAAAGAAGTTATTTTTTTCTACAAAATTGTTGATACTACTTTTCAGATTCATAGTATTTCCTCGAATGTTTTATTGGCAACCTAAATTTCAGAAATTATTACATAATTATTATATGTCGGATTTGGTAAATGTGCAAACAATTTATTGTCGGCAAAAGAAATTGTATATATCAGGAAAATGTCGGATTATTATATTGTAAAATATAATAATAAGATTCAAGGAGGTAGAGATGAAAAAAGTTGATTTTAATAAGGGATGGTTATTACAAAAGAATGGTAGTGCAAAGACGCAGGAAGTCAACCTTCCTCATGATGCGATGCTGGCGGAAGAGCGAAACAAGGATGTGTTGACTGGTGGCGCAAGTGCATATTTTGATGGTGGAAAGTATTATTATAGAAAAAAATTAGTGTTGCCTGAGGAGTGGCGAAATAAGACAATGATTTTGTCATGCGAGGGCGTTTATCAAAATGCACAGGTCAGTGTAAATAATCAGGTTATTACAAAATGGCCATACGGATATTCTGGCTTTTACGTTGACATGACGGAGCATTTATCTCAGACAGACGAAAATATAATTGAGATCATTGCGGATAACGAAAAGGTACCAAACAGTAGATGGTATTCAGGAGGCGGCGTGTATCGAGAAGTAAATCTGCTGATCGCGGGGCAATCCTACATAAAACCGGAAGGGGTTAGGGTTACAACAACAGGAAACGGTCAGGTGCAGGTCTTAACAGATATAGTCGGAGAGGGAGATGTTGAGGTTGAGATTCTGGATGGAATGAAAGCTGTTGCATCGGGAACAGGCAGGAAATTGGATTTGATCATAAAAGATCCTGTTTTATGGGATGAAGAAAATCCACATTTATATACTTGTAAAGTTATGTTAAAAGAAAAAGAGCAAAAGATAGATGAAGAGACGATACGCTTTGGGATACGGACTTTGGCATGGAGTGGGAAAGGATTTTTTGTAAATGGAAAGGAGACTTTGCTAAGGGGAGCATGTATCCATCATGACAATGGGATTCTTGGAGCCTGCGGATTTAAGGATGCAGAATACAGGCGTATTAAGATTTTGAAAGAAGCGGGATTTAATGCAATTAGAAGTTCCCATAATCCTGTCTCAAAGGCAATGCTGGATGCCTGTGATGAGTTGGGAATCTATGTTATGGATGAACTCTGTGATTACTGGCTGATTCATAAAAATCCATATGACCATGCCGGAGATACGTTTTTACAGTGGTGGAAGAAGGATGTGGATGCTATGATCGGAAAAGATTATAACCATCCTTCGGTGATTATGTACTCTATCGGAAACGAAATCTCCGAGCTTGGTACGCTGGAAGGACAGAAACTCTGTAAGGAAATATCAGATTATGTAAGACGAGCAGATGAAACAAGGGCTGTCACTTGTGGGATTAATTTAATGCTGGCGTCTATGGCAGCAAAAGGCAGTGGCATTTATGGGGAAAAAAAGAACGGAAAGGAAAATAAAAATGGTAGCATGGCTATGGACAGTATGCCGACCAGTGCGCTTTACAATGTTCTGATGAATAAGATGGGAGGCGTGATTGATAAGATGGCTTCCAAACCGGCAGCTGATAAAGTTTGTGATATTATTGATCCTTTTTTGGATATACCGGGATATAATTATGCGACTTCGCGATATGAAAAAGAAGCTCAGAACCATCCGGAACGGTGTATTGTAGGGTCGGAAACTCTGCCCCTTTCCCTGTATAAAAACTGGCAGCTAGTTAAAAAATGTGCAAACCTGATTGGTGATTTTATGTGGACGGGCTGGGACTACCTTGGGGAGACCGGGCTTGGTACAATCAGATATGTTAAAAAAGAAACCGGTGAGAACATCTATCCCGGACTGGCAATACTGGCAGGATGTGGCGTTATAGATATCTGCGGAATGCAAAGACCGGAGACGGGATGGAACAGGATAATCTGGGGATTGCAGGATAAACCGGTCATTGCGGTTGATCCGGTTATAAACGGCAAATACAAACGGGCATCATCTATGTGGCGGAATACGGACGCGGTGGAAAGCTGGTCATGGGAAGGCTGCGAAGGCTGCAAAACCAATGTTACCGTTTATACATCCGCACCAAAAGCGGAGTTATATTGTAATGGAAAAAGGATTGCCTCGGCAAAGGTGAAGGAGTGTAAGGCAGTCTTTAAAAGGATTGAATATGTTCCGGGAACGCTTTCTGCCATTGTGTATGATGAAAACGGTAAAGAAATTGACAGGGCAGAGCTGTTTTCCGCCATTGGAAAAACAATGATACAGCTTGCATGCGACAAGCAGAAAATAAGAAGCAATGGGCAGGATTTATGTTTTATTGAGGTTTCTCTTATCGGTGAGAACGGAATAATAAAAGCATCGGCAGATCAAATGTTGACCGTTCAGGTAGAGGGAAGTGGTGTTTTACAGGGGTTTGGATCGGCAGTTCCCAATACAAATGAAAATTTTACAGATGGCAGATACAGAACGTATCATGGAAGGGCCCTTATAGCGGTAAGGGCTGGATATGAACCCGGAGAAATAAAAGTTACTGTAAAGGGGGAAGGGCTTAGAGATAGAGAAACTAAAATTTCTGTTGTCGGTACATTATAAGGGTAGTACATATCGGAATTACTTGCTTGTCATAGTGGATACTATGTAAAGCTTTACATAGTATCCACTGCATCGTATCCGGCGGCGGCATTACAACGGATGGGAAGATCCGTAAATCAAAAGGAAAGTTTTTTATCCCCGTGTTTGTGTTACGGGATAAATTTAAGGGAAAATTCCTATACCATCTGAATGCCTTGTACCAGTCAGGGATTCTGAAAGTCCCCTTTTCCCTCTCCGAGCAGGAAGCATACTTTTGCTGGAATACCTTTAAAGACTCCCTCTATCAGAAAGACTGGTGCCCTTATATCAAAGAAACATTCAATGGATTTGGCAATGCAATCGAATATCTTGGACGCTATACCCACAAGGTTGCTATCTCTAACAGCCGGATCATTTCTGTCACGGAAATCCAAAAATCTGAAGCTTATTTTTAAACTTCAAGGATATCAGAAGTTTAAGCAGCGGTATGCCAGTCTCGGAATGACGGATCTCCTAAGCGCTAGTTGTGGGTTCAATTCCCGCCGGGAACATCGATTTTTTGAAACAATGATCGTAAAAATTCATTGTTGCATTTTTTATTTTATGGTGCTTGCGAGCACCGAAAAAATATAAAAATGAGTAATTGGAGCACCGAAAAGACAAAACGGGCACCGAGAACTAAATCTATTCAAGCACCCTATGGAGATAACTAAAGTGTAGGATAAGATTTAGGTTGTCAATGAATGTAAAAATGGTTTTCTTGCTTGAAGAAAACAGGCCTGAAGAAGTATCGCTCAGATTAGATTAAAAATTCTAGTCTGGGCGATTTTTTTCGTTCAGGTCACAGAAGGAAATATGCAGCGGAGCGATTAGATGAATTGGATCCCATACCATTGCCGTGGAAATCGGATGAGGAAGCATT
>URQG01000209.1 GCA_900549895.1 uncultured Lachnobacterium sp. | reverse complement strand
ACGAGATTACTACGCGTCTCGTGGGCTCGGAGATGTGTATAAGAGACAGGGTAATGGTTCTTATAATGAAAGCACCGAATTCCTATACCAGAGAAGATACGGTTGAGATTGATTGTCATGGCGGCGTCTATGTTATGAAGAGGATATTGGAAACCGTGATTAAGTATGGTGCACGTCCTGCTGAACCGGGTGAGTTTACAAAGAGGGCTTTTTTAAATGGTAGAATTGATCTTACACAGGCAGAATCGGTAATTGAAGTCATTAATGCAAAAAATGATTATGCCCTTAAGAGTTCATTGAATCAATTAAAGGGTTCTATTCATGAAGATGTAAAAAAGATTCGGGACGAAATTATTTACGAGATTGCTTTTATTGAATCGGCACTTGATGATCCGGAACATATTTCATTGGAAGGGTATCCTGAAAAACTTCATAAAATTGTGGATAAAGAAGTTGAGAATGTTGATAAGTTACTGAAAACCTTTGATAATGGGCGTATTTTAAAGGAAGGAATTAATACCGTCATTGTGGGTAAACCAAATGCAGGTAAATCTTCCCTTTTAAATGTCTTAGTTGGTCAGGAAAAAGCGATTGTTACGGAGATTGCGGGAACAACAAGAGATGTTCTGGAAGAACAGATTAATTTAAATGGTATTACGTTAAATGTGATGGATACTGCCGGTATCAGAAATACATCAGATGTTGTGGAAAAGATTGGTGTTGATCGAGCAAGAAGTTATGCTGCAAATGCAGATATGGTTATTTATGTGATTGATGCTTCCACAAATTTGGATGAAAATGATTATGAGATTATGAAACTGTTGCAGGATAAGAAATCAATTGTTCTTCTTAATAAATCGGATCTTGATATAAAGGTAACACCTGCAGATGTAAAGAAGCACCTGGATACAAAGATTATTTCAATTTCAGCAAAACATAATATGGGAATTGATGAGTTTGAGGATACTATTAAAGAGATGTTTTTCCGTGGTGAAGTTACCTTCAACGATGAAGTATACTCTATTAATGTCAGACAAAAAAATTCTTTACAGATTGTTTTGAATTATTTGAAGCAGGTAAATCAGAGTATTGAAGATGGTATGGCAGAGGATTTCTTTTCTATTGATCTTATGGGAGCTTATGAAGAACTTGGAAAGATTATTGGAGAATCTGTGGAAGATGATCTGGTGGAAGAGATTTTCTCAAAGTTTTGTATGGGTAAGTAAGTTTTTGAAATGTTATGTAAATAAATGATGAAGGATAAAATGATGGACGAGAAGTTAGAAGAGATGAATACAAGTGAAAAGCAGATTCCACATATTACAGAAGAGTATGATGTGGTTGTAGTCGGTGCAGGACATGCCGGATGTGAGGCGGCATTGGCCAGTGCCCGACTTGGACTTGAGACAATTATGTTTACCGTAAGTGTGGATAGTATTGCTTTGATGCCATGTAATCCAAATATTGGTGGAAGTTCAAAGGGACATCTGGTTCGAGAAATCGATGCATTGGGTGGAGAGATGGGTAAGAATATTGATAAGACATTTATCCAGTCAAAAATGCTGAATAAGTCAAAAGGACCGGCTGTACATTCTCTCCGCGCACAGGCAGATAAAGCGGAATATACAAAAGAAATGCGTAAAACTTTGCAGAATACGGATCATTTAACCATCCGTCAGGCCGAAGTTGCAGAGATTCTTACAAACAAGGATCATTTCTTTGGAGATGAGGAACCGGTAGAGGATGGACTTCAGAAAATTACCGGTGTTAGAACCGTTTCAGGTGGAACTTATAAATGTAAAGCAGTTGTTTTATGTACCGGTACTTATCTTAGAGCTCGTTGCCTTACAGGTGAAATGATTACACATACTGGACCGAATGGATTATCAGCTGCCAATCATTTGACACATTCTCTTTCAAAGCATGGAATTGAAACCCGTCGATTTAAGACAGGAACGCCTGCACGAATTGATAAGCGAAGCATTGATTTTTCAAAGATGGAAGAGCAATTTGGCGATGAGAGAGTAGTACCTTTTTCATTTACGACCAATCCTGAAGATGTGCAGATTGATCAAGTATCGTGTTGGTTAACTTATACAAATGAAAAGACACATGAGATTATAAGAAATAATTTGGATCGATCACCAATCTATGCAGGTGTCATCGAGGGAACAGGACCTCGTTATTGTCCTTCGATCGAGGATAAAGTCGTAAAGTTTGCAGATAAGGATCGTCACCAGATTTTTGTTGAGCCGGAAGGTTTAAGTACAAATGAAATGTATATTGGTGGAATGTCTTCTTCACTTCCTGAAGATGTACAATATGAAATGTATCGTACATTGCCGGGACTTGAACATGCGAAGATTGTTCGTAATGCTTATGCAATTGAGTATGATTGTATTGATGCAAATAATTTGTACGCATCTCTTGAATTTAAAAAAATCCATGGATTGTTTAGTGGCGGACAGTTTAATGGAAGTTCCGGATATGAGGAGGCAGCAAGTCAGGGATTGATTGCAGGAATTAATGCCAGTATGGAAATATTAGGTAGGGATCCATTGATTCTCGATCGATCGGAATCTTATATTGGGGTTTTGATTGATGATCTTGTTACAAAGAAAAACCGTGAACCTTACCGCATGATGACTTCACGAGCGGAATATCGTTTACTTTTGCGTCAGGATAATGCAGATCTTCGTCTTACAAAGAAAGGATATGAAGTTGGACTCATTTCTCAAAAACGATATGATTGGGTTTGTAAGAAGGAAGAACTGATTGATCGAGAAATTGATCGTGTAAATCATTTGAAAGTCGGAGCGAAAGTATCCGTTCAGACTTTATTGATGGAGTATGGAAGTATTCCTCTTAATACAGGTACAACTCTTGCGGATTTAATTCGCAGGCCGGAATTGGATTATGATAAGCTTGCGCCAATTGATCCGAATCGACCGAAGCTTCCTCAGGAAGTAACAGATCAGGTAAATATCCTGATCAAGTATGAGGGATATATTACAAGACAGATTAAGCAGGTAGAGAAGTTTAAGAGACTCGAGAAAAAGTTATTGCCAAAGCATTTTGATTATAAAGAAATCTCGGGACTTCGTATTGAAGCACAACAGAAACTGAATGAATTTCAGCCTCTGAATATTGGACAGGCATCCCGTATCTCAGGCGTGACTCCTGCAGATGTGTCTGTGTTGTTGGTTTATCTCGAACAGTTAAAATATTCAAATCCTGATTTATTTTTTACACTTAATTCAAGATAATAGCATATTGAGGTAATTATGAATTATAATACATCGAAGTTTATAAATGATTTAAATGCAATCGGAATTGCATTGTCAAATTTGCAGATTCAGCATTTTATTACTTATTATGAGATGCTTGTTGAGAAGAATAAGGTAATGAATCTGACAGCTATCACAGATTTTGATGAAGTGATTGAAAAGCATTTTGAGGATAGTCTTTCTTTGATTCAGGCAGTTGATCTGAGAAAGTCACAGACGGTAATCGATCTTGGAACAGGTGCAGGCTTTCCAGGAATACCTCTTAAGATTGCTTTTCCGGAGCTTCAGATTACACTTGCAGATTCTTTAAATAAGAGAATTCTTTTTTTGGATGATGTCATTCAGAAACTTGAACTTGAAAGAATTGAGACGGTTCATGGCAGAGCAGAGGATTTGGCAAAAAATGCGAAGTATCGTGAGCAGTTTGATTTGTGTGTGTCCCGTGCAGTTGCAAATTTATCGACACTCAGTGAGTATTGTCTTCCATTTGTTAAAATTGGAGGAAAGTTTGTTTCTTACAAAGCGGGTGAATGTGATGAAGAAGTTACTGCATCAAAGTCTTCTGTATTTCTTTTAGGAGGAAAGATATCTGATGTAAAGAAGTTTGAGCTTGGGGAATCAAAGAGAGCTTTTGTTATTATTGATAAAGTCAGTGGCACACCGAAAAAGCTGTCTCTTATACACATCTCCGAGCCCACGAGACGCGTAGTAATCTCGT
>URQG01000208.1 GCA_900549895.1 uncultured Lachnobacterium sp. | reverse complement strand
CAGCGTCAGATGTGTATAAGAGACAGCAGTAAAAATGTAAATCAGCAGCCGCAGCCACATCCGCAGCCGTTATTGCTGCTTCCACAGCCAAAGCCACCACAGCAGAAAAGTAAGATGATAGCCCAGATACAGCTGTTATTGCCGCTTCCACAGTCGTTTCCTCCGAAGAAAGAGCCTCCGTTACCATTTCCACAACAGCAGCACAGTAACAGGATAATCCATAAAATCGAAGAACATCCGCATCCGTTATCTGTATTGCTGCATGAACAGTTTGTTGCTGCTAAATCACTCATAAGTGACCTCCAATAAATATATTTACAATAGTAAGGTATGTAAAAGTGACGAAGAGGTTCCAAATTTTAGAAACATTTTTTACAAAAAAGAAATTGACTTTAGCGTGCTAAGTTGCTAAAATGTATGCAAACATAATAATTGTATACAATTATTCATGCATGACAAAGGAGTGGTTAAGCCAATGAGAGATGTAGTGATGAATGACAAGACGAATCTGCTTCAGCTGGAGGAGCATTTCTATCAGCTGGTCGATGTGGATGAGCCGAATACTTTCCGTAATTTGTTTCCATATGAAGAAATCCCAAAGATTGCGTTCAATGATCGTATCGTTCCGCACAATATGCCGGAAGATATCTGGATTACCGATACGACATTCCGTGACGGACAGCAGTCGCGGGCTCCATATACAACGGAACAGATTGTCACTATCTATGATTATTTACATAAATTAGGAGGTCCGAAGGGCAAGATCCGCCAGAGTGAGTTCTTCTTATACAGTAAGAAGGATCGTGATGCGGTATATAAATGTCTTGAGAGAGGATATAAGTTCCCGGAAGTTACATCATGGATCCGTGCCAGCAAGCAGGATTTCCAGCTTGTTAAGGATATCGGACTTCGTGAGACAGGAATTCTTGTAAGCTGTTCGGATTATCATATCTTCTACAAGATGAAGATGACAAGACGTGAGGTTATGAATCTTTATTTAAGTGTCATCCGTGAATGTCTGGAGACCGGAATCAGCCCGAGATGTCATCTTGAAGATATCACACGTTCGGATATCTATGGATTTGTTATTCCGTTCTGTGTGGAACTGATGAAGCTGCAGGATGAGTATAAGATACCAATTAAGGTGCGTGCCTGCGATACCATGGGATATGGAGTAAACTTCCCGGGTGCCGTAATTCCGCGAAGTGTTCCGGGAATTATCTATGGTCTGACCACACATGCAGGTGTTCCGTCTTCTCAGATTGAGTGGCATGGACACAATGATTTCTATAAAGCGGTCAATAACTCAACAACCGCATGGTTATATGGTGCGAGTGGCGTTAACTGTTCCTTATTTGGAATTGGTGAGAGAACCGGTAATACACCGCTTGAAGCAATGATTTTTGAATATGCACAATTAAAAGGCACACTGGATGGCATGGACACCACAGTTATTACAGAACTTTCCGAGTACTTTGAGAAGGAACTTGGTTACAAACAGCCGAGTAGAACGCCTTTTGTTGGAAGCAACTTTAATGTGACAAGAGCCGGAATTCATGCGGATGGTCTTCTGAAAAACGAGGAAATCTACAACATCTTTGATACCGGTAAATTCTTGAATCGTCCACCGCTTGTTGCAGTGTCAAATACATCCGGACTTGCCGGAATCGCTCACTGGATCAACAATTATTATCATCTTCCGGATGATCGTAAAGTGGATAAGAATTCTCCGCTTGTCAAGCATGTGAAAGAGTGGGTTGATGCACAGTACGATGATGGTCGTGTGACGGTCATCACAGATCAGGAACTTGTTGTAACTATTACCGATGTCTGCAAAGAGCTTGGTATTGTATTATAACGTGAAATTCGATATTATATTAAGGTGTGATAAATTATGTCAGAAGATCATTCTTCATTAAGCGCAAGAGTTTTTCACGCGATTCGAGAAGATATATTAAATGGTAAATATCAGGCCAATGAGGAACTGAAGGAGAAATCCATTGGTGAGGATCTGGGAGTCAGCCGTACACCGGTGCGGGAGGCGTTAAGACAACTTGAACTAGAAGGACTCGTCAGAATTATTCCGAACAAAGGTGCATTCGTAGAGGGAATTACACTTAAGGATGTTAAGGATATCTATGAGATCCGTGCCTTATTGGAAGGACTATGTGCCCGGTGGGCAGCCGAAAATATTACACAAGAGCAGATTGAGGAACTGGAAGAGAATGTTTTTCTGTCGGATTTTCATTTTTCAAAAGAAAATTGGGACCAGATGGTAGAATTGGACAATCGTTTCCATGAGCTTGTGTATGAGGCGTGTGGAAGCAAAGAATTGACGCATGTGCTTCGTGATTATCATCATTATCTGCAACGAATCCGCAAGATTACGCTTGAACAAAAAACACGTGCGCGTGCATCCATGGATGAGCACCGCCGGATTGCCGAGGCACTGAAGGCAAGAGATGCCAAGGCTGCGGAAGAATATGCAAGAGAGCATATCCGCAACACAATGGCCAATATGGATAAGTATGGCTGGGAAAATTTGATGAAGCAATGAGCTGTGCCAAAGAAGAAAGGGGCAGACCAATCGTGCTTGCACGAGGAGGTCTGGACATTTCTTCTTTGATTGGGCGAATGCCCAAAAAGGCGAGGACAATCTTTGATTTTCCGAGATTGGCACCGCGAATGAATTCATCGCCTCCCCATAATAGGGGGCTGAATAAACCCAAACACAACAAAGCTGAACAAACCAGAATTTATAAAAAGGAGACAAACATGGACAAGATTAAGATGACAACCCCTTTGGTCGAGATGGACGGAGACGAGATGACCAGAATTCTTTGGAAAATGATTAAAGATGAACTCCTTCTTCCGTTTATTGATTTAAAAACAGAGTATTATGATTTAGGTCTTGAGGAGCGTAACCGTACAAACGATCAGGTTACAATCGATTCTGCCAATGCAACCAAGAAATATGGCGTTGCGGTTAAATGTGCAACGATTACACCAAATGCCGCAAGAATGACGGAATATAACCTTAAGGAGATGTGGAAGAGCCCGAACGGAACGATCCGTGCGATGCTTGACGGAACGGTATTCCGTGCTCCGATCGTTGTAAAAGGCATCGAGCCAAACGTAAAGACTTGGGAGAAACCGATCACGATTGCAAGACATGCATACGGTGATGTGTATAAAGCAAGTGAGATGAAGGTTCCGGGACCTGGTAAAGCAGAACTTGTCTTTACCGCCGATGACGGAACCATCGTAAGAGAACTGATCCACGAATTCAAGGGACCTGGTGTTCTTCAAGGACAGCATAATCTTGATGAATCCATTACCAGTTTTGCGCACAGCTGCTTTAAGTATGCGTTAGATACGAAGCAGGATCTGTGGTTCGCAACAAAAGATACCATCTCCAAGAAATACGATCATACGTTTAAGGATATCTTCCAGGAAGTGTATGATAACGATTATAAAGAAGCCTTTGAAAAAGCCGGAATCGAATATTTCTACACACTAATTGATGATGCGGTTGCGCGTGTCATGAAGGCAAAAGGCGGATTCATCTGGGCTTGCAAGAACTATGACGGAGATGTTATGAGTGATATGATCAGCTCCGCATTCGGTTCACTTGCCATGATGACTTCCGTGCTTGTATCTCCGCACGGATATTATGAGTACGAGGCTGCTCACGGAACCGTACAGAGACACTATTATAAGCATCTGAAAGGTGAGGAAACATCAACGAACTCCGTTGCAACCATCTTTGCATGGACCGGTGCACTCAGAAAGAGAGGAGAGCTTGATCAGATTCCGGAGCTTTGTGCGTTTGCGGATAAGCTGGAGAAAGCATGTCTTAGCACCATTGAGTCCGGTGAGATGACGAAGGATCTTGCTTTGATCACTACAATTGAAAATCCTACCGTTCTCAATAGTGAGAATTTTATTAAGGCAATCCGTGTTAATTTAGAAAAGGCACTTTGATAAAGATTACCCTGAGCCAATTTAGGTATATTTAACGTATGTTA
>URQG01000207.1 GCA_900549895.1 uncultured Lachnobacterium sp. | reverse complement strand
CGAGATTACTACGCGTCTCGTGGGCTCGGAGATGTGTATAAGAGACAGGGTTTGTGATGCGAAACGAATAATATTGCAGCAAATGATGTTAATTAGGGAGGTAATACAATGTATGATGTGATTATTATCGGTGCCGGACCTGGTGGTATCTTTTCGGCATACGAGCTGATGCAGAAGAAAAGCGATCTCAGGATTGCCGTATTTGATGCCGGACATTCTCTCGAGAAGCGACACTGTCCGATTGACGGAGACAAAGTCAAAAGTTGTATCAAGTGTAAGACTTGTGCCATCATGAACGGATTTGGTGGAGCTGGCGCTTTTTCCGACGGAAAATACAATATTACCAATGATTTTGGTGGAACTTTATATGAACATATCGGACGTAAGCAGGCATTTGATCTCATGGAATATGTGGATCATATCAATATGACGCACGGAGGCGAAGGCACAAAGATGTATTCTACCGCCGGAACTGCTTTAAAGAAAATCTGCCTGCAGAATAAATTGAAACTTCTGGATGCTTCGGTACGCCACTTGGGAACCGACATCAACTATGTCGTTCTTGAGAATCTGTACAATGAGATGAAGGATCATATGGATTTCTTCTTCGATACACCGATTGAGAAGATTGAAGTGCTGGAAGACGGATACCGTGTTTATACCAAGGACGAGTCTTATGACTGTAAGAAATGTGTTATTTCCGTTGGACGTAGCGGAAGCAAGTGGATGGAGACCGTCTGTAACGATCTTGACATTCCGACCAAGTCCAATCGTGTGGACATCGGTGTGCGTGTCGAGCTTCCTGCTGTCATCTTCTCGCACCTGACAGACGAGCTCTACGAGAGCAAGATCGTATACCGCACCGAGAAGTTTGAAGATAATGTACGTACTTTCTGTATGAATCCATACGGAATCGTTGTTAACGAAAATACAAACGGAATTGTAACCGTTAACGGACACAGCTACGAGAGCGCAGATCTGCGTACAGAGAATACGAACTTTGCACTTCTTGTTGCCAAGCATTTCTCTGAGCCATTCAAGGACAGCAACGGATACGGCGAAAGCATCGCCCGTCTCTCCAACATGTTAGGTGGCGGCGTTATCGTTCAGCGTTTCGGTGACCTCGTTCGAGGACGTCGAAGCAACACCAAGCGTATCGAAGAAGGCCTGGTTACTCCTACCCTCGCAGCAACACCTGGTGACTTAAGCCTTGTTCTTCCGAAACGTATCTTAGACGGAATCATCGAGATGATCTATGCACTCGATAAGATTGCGCCTGGTACTGCAAACGACGATACTCTTCTCTATGGTGTCGAAGTCAAATTCTACAACATGGAAGTAGAGATCGACGAGCACTTACAGAGCAAATACGATGGACTCTATATCATCGGTGATGGAAGCGGCGTTACACATTCCCTGTCACATGCTTCAGCATCCGGTGTGTATGTTGCAAGACATATTGCCGAAAATATACAGTAACGATACGATCACAATGGTAAAAATAAGAGGTGCAAAGCGAATTGCTTTGCACCTCTCTTGTTTACTTTACTTTATATTTGATTTCCACTGTCTTTTTCTTGCCATTCTTTAAAGTAACCACTGCCTTAATGACTGCAATTCCTTTCTTTTTGGCAGTCACATTTCCCTTAGCGTCTACTTTGGCAACCGATTTCTTTCCTGATTTATAGGTAATCTTTGCAACATTATTCATATCAAGCTTGCTGCTAAACTGAACCTTTGCTTTCTTTCCCTTCTTTACCTCAACAACCGGTTTCTTTGCCTGTACCGTCTTAAGGATTTCCTTTTCAATCTGTTTTGCTTCCTCAACCGGCATCAGCTGATAGGTTTTACCTGCCGGGAGCGAAACCTTTACGTTTCCATTCTTGTCGACCTTGAACGTTTTGCTGTCTACCATGACATACTGATTTGTCTTAGTGTCAATCACCATGGCTTTCAGCTTCGTTCCCGATGTCAGATTTTTGGCTTCGGTCTTTACCACAAAGGATTTCTTTCCGGCTGCAACCGTGACAACGACATCTACATCCTTTGTCTTTGCTGCATCACTGATATGTGCTACAACCTCGGACGAAATCGTTCCGGTTACCTTCTTTTTGCTTTCTTTTCCGGCTGTCTGCACCTCTGCTGTCACACCGGAAACTGTGCCGTCCTCATTCTTTTGCGTCGTCATTGTTACTTCTGTTTTGCTGCCATCTGCCGATACGATGGTATCCTTCTTTACCTCTGTGGTCTGATCCTTCTTAGGCTCTGAGGTCGATGCTGATGAGGAACCGCTGCTTACGCTTCCGGTTCTCTTTAAGATCACCGTTCCTCCGTCTGCTGCAGAAGGGATCGTAACCGTTACTTTTCCGCCATTTACAACGTATGTTTTTCCTGAATACAGGTCGGTCATAACCGAAACATCTCCCTCGGTAACCGGAATCGTAAGCTGCAATTCTTTGGTATTTACATTCATTCCAACATACAATTTTGTTCCCTGATATTCTCTTGCTGCAACATCATAGCCTTCCTCATCAGAACTTGCCACAACCTTTCTGCTTCCTCTTGCAAATACATCTGTGTATGCATTACGGATGCTCAGCAGATTCTTATAATGCTGATATGTGACATTGTCCTTTGTTGCCAGATCGAAATCCATGTCATATCTATTAGTCTGATATGGATAATTATTTAATCCGCTTAAACCAACTTCTTCACCATAATAGATCACCGGAATACCCTTTGCAGTAAGCTGTAAGGTAGCTGCAACTAACGCTGCTGCTGTTGCCTTATCCTCGGTATATTTTTTTCCGTTCATTAAGGCAGCCTTAAATCCATCTTCATCATGACTGCTTAAGAACTGACCTGTCATGTATGTGTTATTAAGTGCTGAATTTCTTGCAGAAAGGAATTTCTCTACAGAAGAAATCTTGCCACTTACAAAGCTTGTTGCCTGATCGTTAAAATCGAAATCAAGGTCTGCATCCATCTGACCACTACCTAAGGTACTACCATTTGATGCATATCCCGCGCCATAATATTCTCCAATCATCTTAAAGGATGAATTTTCTTTCGTTGTAGAATTTTTAAGTGCTGCCCATGTTGTACTGTCAACATGCTTTACAGTATCTACACGGAAATAGTCAACACCATAATTCTTCATCCATGATGTCTGCCATTCTACTAATTTTGCTCTGACATCTGCATTTTCTGTTGCAAAATCCGGCAATCCAGACTGCCATGATTTAATATCACCTTCACTGACGCTCTTATCCCTAAGCATATCAGCAAATGTTGATTCTGTACCATATCCTGCATGGTTTACAACAATATCAACCATAATACGCATACCACGTTTATGTGCTTCGCTAATCATAGTTTTAAATTCTTCTGTTGTACCCATTGTAGGATTCAATTTTGTAAAATCACTTGCCCAGTATCCATGGTATGCTGCATTATAAGGAACATCTTCTGAACCCTCATCTGTTACAGCTACACCTTTCACATTCTCTACAATTGGTGTAATCCAGACGGTATTTACACCTAAATCCTGTAAGTAATCTAATTTGGCTGTTACACCTGCAAAATCTCCACCATGATACAGTCCCGGGTTTTTTCCACATGTATCTGCACCACTTGCTGTATTATTAGATTCATTACCATCAAAGAAACGGTCTGTTACCATAAAGTAGACAACAGATTCATCCCAGTCGAAATCATTTTTGTTTTCCTTCACACGGTCTGTAATTTCAACATCAACTGTAGTACTGAATTTATTACCATACTGGTCTGTTACAGTAATTGGTAATGTCTTAATTCCTAATGTTGTATCTGTTGTAGCAGAAATGGTAACTGCCTGCAATTCCGGTTCAATCGGCATTGCACTGCTTCCACCAAGTGAAGAAACATCAATACTAGCACTAGCTACTTCTAATGTTTTAGCATCTGAACTATCCTGTTCAACCTTAAACTTAACAACATTATTCTCATTGTAGTTACTGTCTCTTATACACATCTCCGAGCCCACGAGACGCGTAGTAATCTCGT
>URQG01000206.1 GCA_900549895.1 uncultured Lachnobacterium sp. | reverse complement strand
AGATGTGTATAAGAGACAGGAATAAGTGATGGCTAAAATAATATAAGAAGGAGCGCTTATGATAACTATTCAAAATTATGTCCGTCCAAAGAGCCTTGAAGAAGCATATGAGCTGAACCAGAAGAAAAGCAGCCATATTATTGGCGGTATGCTCTGGATGAAAATGCAGAATCGTCTGATCCCGACAGCAATCGATTTGTGCGGGCTTGGATTAGATACGATTGAAGAGACCGAGGAGGAGTTTTTGATCGGTGCCATGGTGCCGCTTCGTAAACTGGAAATGCATAAAGGGTTAAACCATGCAACGCAAGGAGCTGTCCGGAATGCATTAAAGGATATTGTCGGCGTACAATTTCGTAATGTTGCGACCATTGGAGGCAGTATCTGGGGCAGATTCGGATTCTCGGATGTATTGACGGTTTTTCTTGTTATGGATGCGGAGGTCGAGTTGTTTCATTCCGGACGTATTCCCCTTCGTGATTTTGTGGAAATGATGCCGGATCGTGATATTCTGGTCCGCCTGATCGTCAGGAAAAGCCGGGGGACATTTGCTTATGCCTCGGTTCGTAACCAGAGTACGGATTTCCCTGTAATCGCATGTGCAGCTTCTGTGGTGGATGGAGAGTATCGTTTTGCTGCAGGTGCAAGACCCCAAAAAGCGATGCTTCTAACGGATGAAGCGCATCTGTTTTCCGGTGGATTGTCGGATGATTCGATTGCAGCCTTTGCAAAATATGCGGCAGAACGGATTCCTACCGGCAGCAATATACGTGCCCATGCAGATTACCGGTCCCGTCTGATCGGAGTACTTTGTAAACGATTGTTTGATAACATAAAGGAGGCACAGTGATGGAAGTCTGTATTCATGTTAATAACAAAGCGATTAAGCAACAGATTGAACCGGATCTTCTTTTGATCGATTTTTTGAGGCAGCATGGCTGCTATAGTGTAAAACGTGGCTGCGAGTCTGCCAACTGCGGACTGTGCACGGTTCTGATGGATGAAGTGCCGGTTCTGTCCTGTTCCATTCTTGCAGCAAGAGCAGATGGACATGCTGTACAAACGCTGGAAGGCTTACAGGAGGAAGCAGCGGAATTTGTTACTTATATTGCAGCGCAGGGAGCGGATCAATGTGGATTTTGTAATCCGGGGTTTGTCATGAATACGATTGCGCTGCTGCGCGAGAATCCGGATCCGACCGACGATGAAATCCGGGCATTTCTTGCAGGAAATCTGTGCAGATGCACGGGATATGAAGGACAGCTCCGTGGCATCCGCAACTATCTGGACAGCAGGAAGCAGAAGAATAAAGGAGGCAGTCATGGAGCATAAAGAATATCAGACAGTTCACAAGTCGATTCCCAAAAAAGATGCGATGCAGCTTCTTTTAGGAAAACCGGTTTATGTGGATGATATCACTGGTGACGCGCTGACCGTTAAACTTCTCAGAAGTACGAAGGCAAACGCGATTGTCGAAGATGTCCAGATCTCTGTTGCACAAAAAGTACCTGGGATTGTAGCTATCTACACCTGGAAAGATGTTCCGAAGCATCGTTTTGCGATCGCCGGACAGACGTATCCGGAACCCTCCCCTTATGACCGTCTGATCATAGACCGTCATGTGCGGTTTGTCGGGGATGTGGTTGCAATTATTGCAGCGGAAGATGAGAAGGCCGCTTTAAAGGCAATGAAACTGATCAAGGTAACCTATCGTGAGTTGGAGCCGCTTTTGGATTTTCATAAGGCAAAAGACAATGAAGTACTCGTTCATCCGGAAGAGGACTGGTTTCCGCCTGTCGAGGTGGGAGGGGATTCCAAACGGAATCTGGTTGCCTCCGGGATCGATGGAAACGGAGACGTTGATGCCGTTCTGGCTGATTGTGACGCGGTGCTTGATCACACCTACCATATGCGCGCATTCAGTCAGGCGATGATGGAAACATTCCGGACATATACGAGCCTTGATCGGTATGGCAGACTGCATGTGATCTCATCAACCCAGATCGTCTTTCACGTAAGACGAATCTTATCGAATGCATTGGGAATTAAAAAAAGCATGATACGTGTGGAAAAGCCGCGTATCGGCGGTGGATTTGGAGCAAAACAGACAGCGGTCAGTGAAGTATACCCTGCGTTTGTTACCATGAAAACAGGTAGACCGGCAAAACTTATTTTTACCAGAGAAGAGGCTATGACTGCAGGATCTCCACGGCATGAGATGGAAGTACGCGTACGTCTTGGTGCCAACCGGGACGGACATATCCGTGGACTGGATCTGTATACTCTTTCCAATTCCGGTGCTTACGGTGAACACGGACCGACAACCGTAGGATTGAGCGGACATAAATCGATTCCGCTTTATACCGGAGGACTTGAAGCGCATCGTTTTGCATATGATGTGGTTTATACAAACACGATGGCGGCCGGAGCCTATCGCGGATATGGGGCGACGCAGGGCATTTTTGCTGTGGAAACCTGCGTGAATGAACTGGCGGAACAACTCGGAATAGACCCTACGGTTATCCGTGAACAGAATATGGTTCGCGAAGGCATGAAGATGCCTGCTTATTTTGGAGAGACTGCAAATGCCTGTGCTCTTGACCGGTGCATGAAAAAATGTAAAGAATTGTTTCACTGGGATGAAAAATATCCGGTACGGGATATGGGAAACGGAAAAGTCAGAGCTGCCGGTGTTGCGATGGCAATGCAGGGATCGGGTATTTCGAATGTGGATGTCGGATCGGCAACGATCAAACTTGCGGATGACGGAACCTTTAACCTGATCATCGGTGCTGCAGACATGGGAACCGGGTGCGATACGATTCTTGCACAGATGGTTGCGGAATGCATGGAATGTCCGGTTGAAGATGTTGCGGTATTCGGCGCCGACACGGATGCGTCGCCTTATGATTCCGGTTCTTATGCATCTTCCACAACCTATGTTACAGGTAAAGCAGTAGAAATTGCCTGTGCGGAATTGAAAGAGAAGCTTTGTGCGATCGCTGCCGGAATTCTTGACTGTAATCCGGATGAAATGATATATGAGAACAGGCAGGCGCGCAATGTGCATACGGGGCAGACGGTTTCACTTGAAAAAATCAGTGTGAAGGATCAGGTCTCAAACAATATTGCTGCAGTTGCCACAGCGACGCATTCTTCTCCGGTATCGCCGCCGCCATATATGGTCGGAATGGTAGAAATCGAACTGGATCGTTTTACCGGTGAAACAAAAATTTTAAATTATACTGCAGTTGCTGACTGCGGTATTGCAATCAATCCGGCTTTGGCAAGGGTTCAGGTAGAGGGTGGAATTGTGCAGGGCATCGGCCACACCTTGTTTGAAAATGTAACTTATGACCGAAACGGTCGTCTGAATGAGACGAATTTCATGCAGTATAAGATACCGACCCGACTGGATATGGGACAACTTCATGTAGAATTTGAGAACAGTTACGAAGAGACGGGACCGTTTGGTGCAAAATCACTCGGAGAAATTGTAATTAATACTCCGGCACCGGCAATTGCCCATGCAATTTATCGTGCAACCGGCGTATGGCACAGGGAACTTCCGATTACTCCGGAAAAGATTCTTATGTCTATGCCTGAAAATAAACAGCTATGAGGAGAACACATATGAAAAAGATTTTAAAGTTATCGGATGCTGCCTTCCAGATGGAGGGGAAAATGCCTTTGTCACAGGCTATTCCACTCGGACTTCAGCATGTGCTGGCCATGTTCGTCGGAAACCTGACACCGCTTCTTATTATTACAGGAACCTGCGGACTGGCGGGCGGAGAGTTTGCCGATTTACAGCTTTCCCTGCTTCAGAATGCAATGCTGATTGCCGGCATTGTTACACTTGTACAGCTTTTTACCATTGGACCGGTAGGAGGTCGCGTGCCGATCATCATGGGCACATCTTCCGGATTTATCGGTGTGTTCAACAGTGTTGCGACATCGATGGGAGGAGGAGTCCTTGCCTATGGAGCCATCATGGGAGCATCGATTATCGGCGGATTGTTTGAGACCGTTTTAGGATTTTTCTTAAAGC
>URQG01000205.1 GCA_900549895.1 uncultured Lachnobacterium sp. | reverse complement strand
GGGCTCGGAGATGTGTATAAGAGACAGATGCATATGTGGTCAGTTGATTTACGGGAATTAAAAGAAGTTGCATATGAAAATTATCGCAAGTTTTATGAACCATGTGTGAAAGCATTGGATGAGATTGTTAAGGAAAGAATGGGAGTGTGTGCAGATCAATTGTCTGTAAACGGTTTCATCATTGCTTGGAAGTGGAACTGCGTCGTTAGCCGGAAAAACCATTGTCTCGAATCTTTTAAAACTTATTCCAGGGGTTGGTACTATTGCAGGTGGAATGATAAGCGGAAGTACGGCTGCCGTGTTGACTGCATCAATGGCAGAAGCATATATTAAGTTGATGGTAAAACTGTTACAAGATGGCGATAAGAAAAAATTGGAGAAAAAGGCGTTTGTAAATCTATGTACATGAGGTTTATGAACGTCTTTTTGTTATGCAGACATTTATGGACAACGCATAGTGTTATTCAATTTCTAATCACAAGAAGGTCACACGCACGTTTGATAAACGTAGCGTGTGATCTGAAAAATGCAGACCTTCTTGTTGTTAGAAATTTCCTAACACCATGCTCATGATCGAAAGGAGGCAGACCGGAAAGAATTTTAGTAGACCGAGGTATACGGTACTTCGAGATGATATTTTACGAGAAGGCGACATTTTAATTATTACGGAAGTAGATAGACTTGGTAGGAATAAGAAAGATACTTTAGAAGAATTGCGTTTATTAGCCAATCGAAATATACGAGTTATGATTTTAGAAATTCCAACTACATTGGCCGTTATCTGCCGCTAAAACTGCGGCAGATATGGTGACATGTCATAGCTCTTGACAAATGTCACAAATTTGGAGAGCTGGTCGGGCACAAAGACGCCCTTTTTCCAGATAATGCCAAATTTGCTCGTAATCTCCGGGGTAACCGGAATCTCCACGAAGTCCCGCGGGTTGACGGCGATTGACGAGTAGAGGAATGCACCGCAATTACCACCGCGGGCATAATTCAGTACGGTAGCCAATTGGCTGCAATACATACGGACTCTCGGTGTGATGCCGGCGGAACGCAGGCGGGTAGTTACGGTCTGCGTCTGTACCGAATCTGTATTAAACAGGATGATGGATTCATCCTTGAGCATATCTGTAGTAATCTCATGTTTATCTGCATAGCGATGCGTTTTGGAAACGCAGTAGACATAGCGGTCCTCCATCATCACATAGTTGTTATATTTATCCAGATTATAAAAATCCATGTTGACAACTGCAACGTCGATCTGCTCCGCGTCGAGTAGAGTACGGGCTCGAATGGAACCGTATTCAAACAATTGGATCGGAATATTGTACTGCTGTTCAAACAGATCGGTAATCCGTGGGAAAAATACGGTACTGATCATCGGTGGGATACCGATGCGCAGTGGATGTCTGCTTTCCTGCATGCCTGCGAAATCCGCATATAGTTCATGCGTTTGTTTCAAAATATGTTCGGCTTTCTGATAAAACGCCTCGCCGTCATTTGTGAGCGTGATCCGGTTTCTTCCATGCGTAAAAAGTCGAAGATTGAATTCTTTTTCCAGATCCCGGATCGATGTGGAGATCGTCGGCTGTGAGACAAAAAGAGCTTCGGCGGCGCGAGTGATGCTGTGATATCTGCAGACAGCGCAGAAATATTCAAGTTGTGTGAGCGTCATACTGTTTCTCCGTTTCGTTGGATTTTTGATATTTTTAGTATAGGGAAAAACTATGCTGATGTCAATTATATGAAATGTACATTATGCTAAAATTAAGGTAATATAGTATCAACAAAGAGAACTGCGTAGTTATCAAAGAAGTTACCTATGAGGAGGTTCTATGAGTCCAACAACTATAACATTAATTTTTCTGGCATTTGCCGTTGTGATGTTTGTCACAGAAAAAATACCGTTGGGGGTGACATCGATGATTGTGTGTATCGGATTAGTCATCACCGGCGTGCTGAATGTAAATGATGCTTTCAGCGGATTTATCAATAGTAATGTAATACTGTTTGTCGCGATGTTCATCGTCGGAGGCGCACTGTTCGAAACCGGGATGGCCAATGAAATCGGAAGTTTGGTGACAAAATTTGCCAAGAGTGAGCGAGGATTGATCGTAGCAATCATGGTGATCGTTGGAGTCATGAGTGGATTTTTGTCAAATACAGGAACGGCAGCTGTACTGATTCCGGTTGTGATCGGTATCGCCGCAAAGTCCGGCTACAAGAGATCACGTCTGCTGATGCCGCTCGTCTTTGCCGCAGCGATGGGTGGAAATCTGTCACTGATCGGGGCTCCGGGGAATATGATCGCACAGTCAGCTTTAGAGCCGCTCGGTTTGTCCTTTGGCTTTTTTGAATATGCAGTTGTGGGATTGCCGATTCTGATTGCCGGCATCCTGTTTTATGCGACGATTGGTTTTCGGATTCTGCCGAATCACGATACCGAAGAGGATGATTCCGTTTTTGATGAAACACAGGAATTTGGAAGTGTGCCGAAATGGAAAAAAATATTATCACTTGTGATTCTTATCGCGACACTGGTGGGGATGATTTTTGAGGAAAAGATTGGTGTGAAGTTGTGTATCACAGGCGCTGTGGGTGCACTTCTACTTATTCTTACCGGTGTTATTTCTGAAAAGGACGCATTGAAATCGATTGATCTGAAAACGATCTTCCTGTTTGGCGGCACGCTTTCACTCGCAAAGGCACTTGAGGTGACAGGAGCGGGAGAATTGATCGCAGACAAGGTGATCGGAGCGCTTGGAGATCATCCGTCGCCGATATTTTTTACCCTTGTTGTATTCCTGTTGTGCTGTGCGATGACGAATTTCATGTCCAACACAGCAACGACTGCGCTGATGGCACCGATTTGTCTATCCATTGCACAGGGAATGGGCGCAGATCCGAGAGCCGTGCTGATGGCATGTGTGATTGGCGGCTCTTGCGCATATGCAACGCCGATCGGTATGCCTGCAAACACGATGGTTGTCGGAGCAGGAAACTATAAGTTTATCGATTATGCAAAGTCGGGATTACCGCTGATTGTGATAGCGACGGTGATCAGTATGATTATTCTGCCGATTGCATTTCCGTTCTATCCGTAATGCGTGACAAGAGATACAGCTATCATAAAAATGTAACCAAAATGCATGGATCATTCGCTGCTTAGCGCCTATGGGCATCATTGACCGGCGCTGGGCAGTACTGAAGATATATATAATTTAGGAGGAAAAAGATATGTCTCATGAAGTACAGGTACAGAAGCTGACCGATATCATGGCTCAGTTTGTAGGATTTACGGCAAAAAAGCTGCCGGATGATGTGATTGCAAAGTTAGAGGAGCTGCGTGCTCAAGAGGACAGTCCGATGGCAACAGTCATTTACGATACGATGTTCCGCAATCAGGAGCTGGCAATCAAGCTGGATCGCCCATCGTGCCAGGATACCGGCGTTTTACAGTTCTGGGTAAAATGCGGAACAAAATTTCCATTGATTGATGATCTGGAGGTGCTGCTGAAGGAAGCAGTCGTGAAAGCAACGTTTGCGACACCGCTGCGCCACAACTCCGTAGAGACTTTTGATGAGTACAATACCGGAAAAAATGTTGGAAAGGGAACCCCTACTGTATGGTGGGACATCGTACCGAATTCCGATCAATGTGAGATCTATACTTATATGGCAGGCGGCGGCTGTACATTGCCCGGCAATGCGACTGTGCTCATGCCGGGTGAAGGCTATGAAGGAGTGACTAAATTTGTCTTAGACCGCATGACTACCTATGGATTAAATGCATGTCCGCCATTGTTAGTCGGCGTCGGTGTTGGTACATCGGTAGAGACTGCGGCACTTAATTCCAAGAAGGCGCTCATGCGTCCGGTAGGCTCTCACAACGATAATGCGAACGCAGCCAAAATGGAAGAATTATTGGAGAACGGTATCAATGCGATCGGACTCGGACCGCAGGGTATGGGTGGAAATTACTCTGTGATGGGTGTCAATATCGAGAATACCGCCCGTCATCCGTCTGCGATCGGTGTTGCTGTAAATGTCGGCTGCTGGAGTCACCGCAGAGGACATATAGTATTTGATAAAGACCTTAATC
>URQG01000204.1 GCA_900549895.1 uncultured Lachnobacterium sp. | reverse complement strand
GACATACCGGAACGCTTGACCCGGATGCACAGGGAGTGCTTCCGGTGTGTCTCGGCCGTGCAACCAAAGTCTGTGATCTGCTGACGGACAAAGACAAGGAGTACGAGACGGTGCTCCTTCTTGGCGTCTGTACCGATACGCAGGACCTCTCGGGTGAAATCCTTGAACGGAAAGAAGTCCATGCAACCGAGGATGAGGTAAAGAAAGCAATCCTTTATTTTGTCGGAGATTATATGCAGGTCCCGCCGATGTATTCGGCACTCAAAGTAGGCGGTCAGAAACTGTGTGATCTCGCAAGAAAAGGCGTTACCGTCGAGCGTAAGGCGAGACCGGTAACGATTCATGAGATAGAAATTCTTTCGATGAATCTTCCGGAAGTTCGCATGCGAGTACTTTGCTCGAAGGGAACCTACATCAGGACGCTTTGCCAGGATATCGGAGAAAAACTTGGATGCGGAGGCTGCATGAAGTCGCTCCTTCGTACGAGAGTTGCGGGCTTTATGATCGACGAAGCCATAAAACTCGATGAACTTGAAGCACGCCTAAAGAGTGGGGATAACAGTTTTATCCATTCGGTGGATTCTGTTTTTACACAGTATGAGAAGGTTTCGGTTTTTGAAACAGCGGACAAACTTGTTCGAAATGGTAACCGGATTCCGCAGGAGTTGATCTGTGATATGCAGGATTCTTTCAAAAAAGAATGTATCCGGCTTTACGGATGGGAAGGCACATTTATCGGATTGTATTCTTATAAAGCGGAAACAGAAGATTTTAAACCGATTAAATTATTTCAGACAGAATTATGATGCAATATATTCACAATACATTTGATTTTAAAATAGAAGAAGATACGGTTATTACACTCGGAAAGTTTGACGGGCTCCATCGCGGACATGAACTGCTGATGGAAAATCTGCTTGCTTGGCGAGAGAAGTATCACTATAAAGCAGTTGTTTTTACCTTTGATATTCCGCCGAGACAGAAAGTAAACGATGTGGATATGAGGGTTTTGACAACAAATGAGGAAAAACGTGCAATCTTTGAACGGACAGGCGTTGATTATCTGATCGAATGTCCGTTTACGAAGGATGTGATGTGCATGGAGCCGAAGGCTTTTATCGAATGGATGGTTCGTTCACTGCATGCCAGATGCTTTGTTGTCGGTAACGATTTCCATTTTGGACATAACCGGACCGGAGACTATAGAGTTTTACAGCAGTATGCTTCGGAGCTTGGATATGATGTGGTGGTTCTGGATAAAATTCAGGAAGACGGCAGAGATATTAGCAGTACCTATATCCGGGAGGAAATCAATCTCGGACACATTGAAAAAGCAAATCATCTGCTTGGATATGAGTTTTTTGTACAAAGCATGATTATCCATGGTCGCCAGCTTGGACGCAAGATCGGAATTCCTACGATCAATATGGAACTTCCAAAAGAAAAGCTGCTTCCTCCCAATGGGGTGTATGCAACCCGGGTTTTTTTGGATGGAACATGGCATAAAGGTGTGACAAACGTTGGCTGCAAACCGACGGTCAGTGATAAGCATCTGATAGGTGTTGAGACACATATTCTTGATTTTGATGAAGATGTGTACGGGAAAAAGGCGGAAGTATGCTTTTTGCACTATATCCGTCCAGAAAAAAAATTTGGTTCGATTGATGAATTGCAGGTACAGATGGAGACGGATGTGATGGTGAGTCGTCAATTTAACTAGCAATTATTACAAAAATGTTACATATATGTTGACAAAGTGAAATATTCTTGCTATACTCGTCTATGTTGTGATGAGAAAAGTTTTCATATTAGATTTTTGAAAAGAAATTTTCAGTTTGGAGGAATCTATGAAATTCAATAATCTTAACAAAAAACGAGTAAGTATTGTCGTTGCATGTGCACTGGCAGTCAGCGGAGTCACTGTATATGCGGGGATGGATGGCAATTCAAATAAAGATAATGCTTCCAGTAGTTTGAATGCAGGTGTTTCGCTTGCTTTAAATGCAAAAGAAATCGAGTCGATCGATGTGACGGCCGGTATTTCCGACGTGTTGTGGGATTCAACAAATGTTGCAGTTACCGGAACCGGAGTTTCGCGGGTAGCACAGGGACTTTCGGATGCCGGAGAGAATACGGTGGCGGAGAATACGCAGGAAGTCTTAACAGATGAAAAAGTATCGGATGAGACGGAGAAGACAGTGGCAGAGTTGTGCGGCTATGATCATCTTGGAATGTCTAATATCAGCGAGGGAAATTTAAATATCCGTAAGAAGGCAACAACAGACAGTAAGATCGTTGGTAAGATGACGAAAAACAATGCTTGCGAGATCCTCGGAACAAAGGACGACTGGACGAAGATCAAGTCCGGAAGTGTAACCGGTTATGTTAAAAGCGAATATCTCTATACCGGGGATGAGGCGATTGCCGCAGCTGAGGATGTTGTCATTACAGTGGCAACCGTTAATACAACAACGCTCCGTGTTCGCAAGAAGGCGTCGGTTGATTCACCGGTTGTTTCTCTTGTGGGGGAGGGCGAAGATCTGACTGTTGAGAAAATTGTAGACGGATGGTATAAGGTTGAAGTGGATGACGAAAAAGGATATATTTCCGGTGAATTCGTTGATATTTCACAGAAGCTTCCGACAGCATCCAGCATCAAAGAATTGAATGAATCTTCATCTGATGGTTCTTCAAGTACCGGTTCATCTCTTGTACAGTATGCATTACAGTTTGTAGGAAACCGTTATGTATGGGGCGGCACAAGCCTGACAAACGGTGTAGACTGTTCCGGATTTACAATGCAGGTTTATGCACATTATGGAATCTCTCTTCCGCATCATGCGGCTTCCCAACCGGGATACGGAACAAGGGTAAGCTCTTCGGAAGCAAAGCCTGGAGATTTGTTTTTCTATAGTAACGGTGATGGCATTAACCATGTTGCAATCTATATCGGAAACGGACAGGTTGTTCATGCAAGTAACCCAAGAACCGGAATTAAGATTTCAAATGCTTTTTACCGCACACCGGTATGTGTAGTGAGATATTTAAATTAAAAAATTGTTTACAAACCACTGGGACATATGCTATATTGTTTTAGTATGGTTTAGCCCATATTCGGTAGATGGACACTCCGACCTTCTGCTGATTATCGGGTATAATAAAATTTAAGGAGGATCATAAAATGATCGCAAAAGAAAAGAAACAGGCAATTATCGCTGAGTACGGCAGAACACCAAATGATACTGGTTCACCAGAGGTTCAGGTTGCTATCTTAACAGCCAGAATCCAGGAGCTCACTGAGCATCTGAAAGAGAATCCTAAGGATCACCACTCAAGAAGAGGTATGCTTAAGATGATCGGTCAGAGACGTGGATTATTATCTTACTTAAAGGAAATCGATATTGAGAGATATCGTTCTTTAATCGAGCGTTTAGGTCTCAGAAAATAATTGTAATTCAAGAGCGGAGTGCTATATTCCGCTCTTCTTTTTGTTGCAGAACTTTTTACCGGGACCACTGAAGAGTGCATAGGGGACTATGCGTTGTTCAGTAGTTTCGGGGTTCTGCAGATCAGACGAGAATTATTTATAAGGAGAGAGAACATGTACAAAAGTTATTCAATGGAACTTGCCGGAAGAACTCTTACCGTAGATATCGGAAGAGTGTGCGCACAGGCAAACGGTGCAGCACTGTTAAAGTACGGTGAGACAACAGTTTTATCGACAGCTACTGCTTCAGACAAGCCTAGAGATGGTATTGATTTTTTCCCGCTCAGTGTTGAGTTTGAGGAGAAGATGTATTCCGTAGGAAAGATTCCGGGAGGATTTAATAAGCGTGAGGGTAAGGCATCTGAGAATTCTATTCTTACAGCACGTGTCATTGACCGCCCGATGAGACCTTTATTCCCGAAGGATTATCGTAACGATGTTACTCTGAACAATATGGTAATGTCAGTAGATCCGGAGTGTCGTCCGGAGTTGGTTGCTATGATCGGTGCAGCACTTTCCACAACAATTTCTGATATTCCGTTTGACGGACCATGCGCTATGACGCAGATGGGTATGAAAAATGGTGAATTCATTGTTAATCCCTGTCTCTTATACACATCTGACGCT
>URQG01000203.1 GCA_900549895.1 uncultured Lachnobacterium sp. | reverse complement strand
AGGAGTTAACTCGCAGAAAAAGCTGAGAGAAAGTCGGTATCGTTCAAAGTCCGTCGGCTAAAAAAACTTACTGCTGATTTTCTCTTGTAAATCTATTATCCGGTATCGTCCGTTTTGGAAAACCAATCTGGTCACGGCAAACCCGGATTGTCTCAACCTTTAGATGGCGAGTGCTGCAGGATCCCCTATATCCATTACATGCGTTCCTTTTGCACCACACGCGCAAGCTTTTTCATATCCATCGGTTTCGAGATATGCGCATTCATTCCGGCGCTTAAGGATTTTTGCACATCTTCCGAGAACGCATTGGCCGTCATGGCAATGATCGGAATGGTTCTGGCAAGCGGATGTTTTCCTTTTCGAATTGCTTTGGTCGCTTCATAACCATTCATGACAGGCATCTGTACATCCATCAGAATCATATCATAATCACCAGGAACGGATTGTTCAAAAGTATCCACCACAGACCGGCCATTGGGACAGATGACACAATCTGCACCTTCCATATGTAAAAGTTCTTTCAGAATTTCCGCATTCAGTTCATTGTCCTCCGCACACAAAAAGCGTAATCCTTTCAATCGATGTGTGTCCGTTTCTTCTTTCTCTGCCTTCTTCCTATTACAATCTGCATCGGTCTTCTCAGAGATTCGTAGATCCAGAAGCACCTCAAAACAGGTGCCTTTTCCCCGAACACTTTCCACATCAATACTGCCTCCCATGAGATCTACAAGGCTTTTGACGATCGACATACCAAGTCCCGTGCCTTGAATCGTATTCGTAACCGAGCGTTCCTCTCGCGTAAATGAATCGTATATTTTGGCAAGAAATTCCTGACTCATTCCAATTCCGTCATCAATCACTTTAAAACATAACTTCGCATAGGATGACGACGACTGCTCCATCTCCTGCACCTCAATGCGGATGTTTCCGCCGGTCGGCGTGTATTTGTATGCATTCGACAGCAGATTATTCAAGATTTGGAGAAGACGCATGCTGTCACCCCAAAGCCATTTGTGTTCAAGGTTTTGTATGACAATTTCAAATTTCTGCTTCTTGGCATCTGTCTGCGGACGGAAAGCTGTATCTATCTGTTCCAAGAGTTCCGGCAGATAAAATTCTCCTACATTTATGGTGGTTTTACCGCTCTCAATCTTGCTCATGTCAAGGACATCATTGATGAGCCCCAGCAAATGCCGACTCGAACATTGAATCGTCTTTGTGTATTCATGTACCTTGTCCGGTGATTGGGCATCGTGCTCGATCAATGTTGTCACACCCATGATTGCATTCATCGGTGTACGGATATCATGCGACATGTTTGCAAGAAAATCACTTTTGGCATGGTTGGCATTCTCCGCCATCTCAAAGGCGTTCTCTGCGACCTGTACCGCTTTGGACAAGTCCGCATTCTTCTGATCAAGCTGCTCATTGATGAGTGCCAGTTTATCATTGTTTCTTCGTTCCGCCTCCACAGCTTCTTTTTGCATGCGGCGCATCGTTGCAAAAATCGCTGTTGCACTGATCGTAACAAGAATTATGGCAAAGATTAAAACGATCCGTACTGTCAGATTCACCAGCTTTACGGTATTTTGTGCGACATAAGAAGATGGCACTAAAAAAAGCAAAGTCCATTCGGAATCTTCCATCTGATACAAAGAATAATAATACTCAACTCCATCCAATATCGCATTAGAATAGGAAATGCAATTCTCAGAAAGTATCTGCTTTGCCTGCTCAAACGAGCTCCCATGCAAATACTTCATGTTTTTAAGTACGGTAAATGTATTATACCCATGTAACACTTCATCTGCCTGACTGTTAAAGACCTTCAGACCGTTGTGATCCACAACATATACCGTATTGTTACCTTTGTAGGCATTACATTCAAAATAAGGATTAAATACCCGCATATCCTGTGCAATTCCATAATATTCGATCAGAACCGTCCGCCTGCCATCATTGATATGAATCGGCTGCTTTACTTTTTTCAGGAAAACAATTTCGGTCTTATTGGTAGTTACCGTATTGGATACAAAGCTGACCTGATCCGGTTGCTCGGCCAATACATTCATCTCGGTTAAGTTTCCCTGCAATCCTTCCTGTGTATAATACCGTCCGAGATCATCCACCGCGATCAGCCTCTGGCTTTTTTCCTTAAGTTCATTGATCCTGCTTTGCTTCATCATGAACTCTGACAATTTCAGGATATTGGCAGCTTCAATATCGTCCAATCGATTACTTTGGGATGCGACCGTCTCCCAACGGTTATCCATCATGCCTTCAAGACCTTCAAAAAGCTGCGATGTTACAACTTTCATCTGACTGAGCCTCTCTTCATACAAAATCTGATCAATGTACTTATGGTACACTTCCAAAAATATCAAAACACTGAAAACCACAATGATCACAAATAGATGAACGATCTTAAATATCTGAGAATTTCTTATTTTACCTTTCCAAAAACATTTCATATCCGGTCCCAACTAATCCCAAACAATATCCTTTAATGCCAATGTATCGAATTGCCTAAAATACTCCTGCGCTGCTGTAAGTCCAAGTATTCCGGTGTCTGTCAGATTTCCCTCTTCCGCAACCTCATCCGTCACTCCGCATATTGCCACGGTATATACGCGCTTCTCATCTAATTCCAGCTTCTCCGGCATAACCAGCTCATATGGAAATGTCTTTCCGTCTCCATTGCGGTCATATCCCGTCTCAACCAGTTGCTGTATTCGTTTTCCGCTTAATGTTACCGTTTCGATGTTGCCGGTCCATCCGGTCGGAAGAATGGATGTAATTTCCTGATCCGTTACCGGAAGCGGATAGAGTGCTCCACTGACTCCTTCCAAATTCAGATCCTTTGATTTTCCCAGCTTATACCACTTGTTTTTTGATATTAAAGCCAGATCTGCTCCACTTGCCTTGGCAAAACAGATTCCGATTGCTTTGGCACATGCGCTCGTATCCAGTTTCTCTGTGACCTTCGTGTAAGCAGCCAATGAATTATCGGCGATCAAATGCTGATTTTCGTCAAAGCTCTGCACAACATCCTGCAATCTGGCATCCCCACGAATAAAAGAAAGCATCTCCCTTCCGGTTGCAACAATAAGATTTTCCCATCCGTCATATATAAACGGAGCCGTCATCCCGGCATTGAGTTTGTCCTCGATATCCGCATAATACCCTTCGCTTTCAACCACGTAATCCTTGAGTGGCAAAAGCGATGTATTCGCATAAGACTTGTTTAGCGCCTTCATTCCCTTCACGGTTGAGAGTACTTCCATCACATGAAGTGCATCCTCAAGCTTTTGCTCATTTCCTTTATCCTTCAGGTGCTTGTTCAATCCGATATAGCGGGATACGTTCATAATAAAAGCATTTTGCGTTCCATCCTCCGACAAATACGGCATAAGACCAAACTCGTCCTCCGTTTCTTCATCTGTAAATATATTCGAACTGCCAAGCATAAAAAGAGTATTTCCCTCTGCCATCTTGCGACGGGTTTCCTCATCACTCTTCGGATCCCCATCACCATTCAGCATCCCGATTTTTCTCCATTTCTCAAGGATTTCCATATTCTGCACCATCTCTTGCGTATCTGCCATCGTTGCATCCCCATCCAGAAAACGATCCTGCCACTTACGGCCATCCGGCGTATTAAGATAATTCGTGCTCATAATATTGCAAAAATACTGAAAACCATATCCTGGGAACTGGACCTGATCAAGCGCAAGCTGACATCCGGCTTCCCGCACCTTCGCTGCCAGCTTTTCGAGTTCCCGCAACGAATTGGGAAGTTCCCATCCATGTTTCTCCAGCAATGTCTTATTGTAGGTAATGCCGATACAATCGTAATACATCGGTAACATATAGATTGCCCCATTATCTGTAACTTCCCGAAGACGGGCTTCCGCATAATTATCCGTAAATGCATAGCCGGACATATCGATCAATCGATTGCTGACCGCATCATGCCCCGGCATATAATAAGTTGTGCAGTAAATATCCGGCATATCTCCCGCGGTAATCTGCGCCTTCGCGTAAGCCGTATAATTCTCTCCACTATCTGTCTCTTATACACATCTGACGCTGCCGACGATCTTACGCGTGTAGATC